>JBGTHH010000407.1:0-4865 GCA_041746275.1 Pirellulaceae bacterium
CCACCTCTCCCGCGGACTCGCCGTTACATGTGTAGGTCGAAAAGAAAAAGCTCTCGCCGGCGAACATGCGTTTCATCCCGCCGAGTAACCCGCCGCTGCCGCGCGCCGAGGTCGTCACGTTGATCTCGATGTTGCTGGATGCGCGGAACATCGCACCCGCCTCCGAAACGAACTGTTCGCCCGGCAAAAGCTTCACGAGTGCGGAACTAAAGGCACCCTTTTCGGAAATCTGGATATCCATGCTGATGTTTTCCAACCGAATCTACGAACGTGTGTGCGTGTTAGCTTCCCAGGAACGGCGACATCCAACCGACCAATCCACCGAGCGTTCGCGTTTGCAAGTAGATTTTGCCATGCCCAGTGAATTTCAGAACCAATCCTTCTCCAGACAGTAGTGTGCTCTTCAAGCTCCCCATGCCCTGCACCGTGTAATCGAGCGAAGGCTCCCAGGCGACGACATGTCCCGTATCGACGATGAAGGACCCCTGGACATCCTTTTCGAGCACGGCACCAAAGGCGTTGAAAAACAAGTCGCCGTGACCGCCGCATTCCAGGTAAAATGCTCCCTCGCCGGAAAACAGGGCCTTCAAGCCGCCGAACTTCGTCTTCAATTCGACGCCCGGAGTGCAAGCCATAAACGAACTGGCCGTTAAGATCAGCGTGTCGCCGGTCAGCGCACGATGCACCACGGAACCAGGTGTCGAGGGCGAAAAGGAGACCGCGCCACCTGTCGGATGCCGATACTCGGCGACAAACAACGACTCCCCAGCCGCCAGGCTGCGGATGAGCGACTTGACGAGACCTCCCAACACTCGACTCTTCATGTCGATCCCGTCATGCATCCAAGTCATCGCGCCGGACTCCGCGATAATCGCGTCACCGGGATCGAGCATCACGGTTAGCTGACCGTATTCGGGGTTACCGTGAAGGTGGTGTTGCATTTTTACCTCTGTGTCAATCGTACTGCCGCTCGGCGTTGCGTTAGCCACGAACGCGCCAGCCGCGGACTATCGCGCCGATGCGAAGTCGAAACGTTATCGTCGATCCACGGGATGTCAAGTATCTTGTGCCGGAGGACGATAGGGAAACTTGCATTTACGCACAAGATGCTGAACAATACGTTAAGTTTCCCCCGCGTGTGACACGAGACTCGAACGATTTGTTGCGGGCCTGATTCCGATTTGAGGAGGCAACTTGTGAGCGTCGTCCAAGAATCTTGTGACCAGCGGTATATTCCGACGAGCCCAGTCGAACCGTTATTAGATGGCGACACCTGGGCCTTCGGTGCCAGTTTGTTGGTTCACGTGGCCTTGTTGGTGGCTTTGGGCTTTTCGACCTACCTGCAAGAGACACCCATTCGCGAGGCACTGGTGATTCAGGCACCGGTGGAACCGCAATTGGAAGAACGGGAAGTCCACCTGCCCGAAGACTTCTTCATGAACGATCACCCTACCCCTGAAGTGGGAGCCAACAGTACGGCCGAATCGGACATGGCGCTTTCCGCCGCCGAGGTTCTCTCGCAAATTTCCGACATACCGAGCCCCGCCGATTTGCACCCCGTCGAGATCGCCAAGCTCGAAGTCAACAATACCATTGAAGTGGCGACCGGACTGCGGATCGATCACTTGCCAGTGCGGGGTGCGGCGGGCGAGGGGATTACGGGTGCGGTGGGAGCCATCGATCGCATTACGCAGGATATTCTTCTCTCGCTCGAAGAACGGCCCACCTTGGTCCTGTGGCTGTTCGACCAATCCGGCAGCCTGACTCGACAGCGGGCATCCATCCACGAACGATTTGATCGCGTCTATCACGAGTTGGGCGTGATCGAAGCGGCTGGCAATCCCGCGTTCAAACGACACGACGATAAACCGCTGCTGACTTCCGTCATCGCCTTTGGTGATCAGGTCAACTTCCTGACCCACAAACCGACCGACAGCTTGTCCGAGATCAAGGCTGCTGTCGCGGAGATCAAGCAAGACGACACCGGGGTTGAACGGGTTTTCACCGCCATTTACATGGCCGTGGAAAAGTATCGAAAGTACCGCACGGAGTCGCCGATTCGTAACATCATGGTCGTGGTCTTCACAGACGAAGCGGGCGACGATCAAGCGGGACTCGACAAAACTGTGAACCTTTGTCGCCGTCTCGAGGTGCCCGTTTATGTGGTGGGTGTCCCTGCTCCGTTTGGTCGCGAGGAGACGCTGGTAAAGTGGGTCGATCCAGATCCCGCCTACGACCAATCGCCGCAGTGGGGCGCGGTCAGCCAAGGCCCGGAGTCTTTGTTTCCCGAGCGGGTGAAGTTACGTTTCATGGACGACCAGGATCCCGACCCACTGGATTCGGGCTTTGGCCCCTTCGCCTTGACCCGCCTCTGTTATGAGACCGGCGGCATCTATTTCGCCGTGCATCCCAATCGGAATGTCAATCGCCAGGTAGGACGCCAGGAAACCGATCCCTTCTCGGCGTATATCAAACACTTCTTCGATCCGGAAGCCATGCGCAAGTATCGCCCCGACTATGTCCCCGCGAAACATTACCTGCAGCTCGTCAACCAAAACAAGGCTCGTTCGGCCTTGCTCAATGCCGCTCAATTGACGTGGCTGAACCAACTGGAAGAGCCTCGACTCCGCTTCGTGAAACGGGACGAGGCACAACTGGCAACCGAACTCGCCGACGCCCAAAAGGTCGCCGCCAAACTGGAACCTCAACTAGCCAGCTTGTACGAAACCTTGCATGTGGGCGTCTCCGATCGCGGCAAGGAAACGTCGCCGCGTTGGCAAGCGGGCTTCGACCTCGCCATCGGACGCGTCTTGGCGGCCAAGGTTCGAGCCGAAGGTTACAATGCGATGCTGGCGGCGGCCAAACGCGGACTCAAGTTCACGAACGATAAGAACAATACCTGGATCTTGCGGCACGACCAGGAAGTCTCCACCGGCAGCCAACTCGCCAAGGACGCGAAGCAAGCCGAAGCGTATTTGCAACGTGTGGTGACCGAGCACCCTGGCACACCGTGGGCTTTGTTAGCGGAAAAGGAACTACAGACTCCGCTGGGCTGGAAGTGGACAGAGCAATTCACGGACTTGTCCCCGCCGCGTAATACCGTCGCCGCCGGGAACAACAATGCACCGCCGCGCCCCGCGCAGAACGAGCAAAAGAAGATGCTGCCCCCGCCCACGCCCAAACGCCCCATTCCCAAACTTTGATCGGAAAAATTGGAGTTGGAGTACAGCCTTCAGGCTGCCAATTACCGGCTAAAGCCGGAACTCCAACCCGAAGATTTATTCTTGACAGAGCACTAGCTTGTTTCGCCCCGTACATTCGCTGAGATATTCGAGCCTGTCCGAAAAGGGGTCAGACCCTCTCCGGCGAGGCCAAAAACTCAGCGAAATCGACTCGCCTCCAAAGGGTCAGACCCCTTTTCGAACAGGCTCTAACGAACGATGAAGGTGGGATCGCGACCGAAGTTCTCGGCCATGTCGTAGCGATAGAAATATCGGGCGACATGATTTGAGATTGTCTGCAAGAACGCGCGACGGAATTGCACTTCCGATATGTCTCCCGCGGGATACGGTCCGGTGGCCGGGAAACTAAGTTCCGGAACGTGTTTACGGAACACCTCATTGCCCCCATCGGTCATGTCGTATACGGACACGGTAATGTTCGCTCGGCCCCGATACAGCGACGAGCCCTCGTAGAGTCGAAAGCCTTCCATGCCGATCGCCACGACCCGCTGTGCCTTCACCCCGCGCCCGATCTCTCGATAATCGATCTCGTCCCAGCCTTCCCGGTCGATCCAATCGGCGATTTCATCGGGACGAACCAGCTCGATATCCTTAACGTTCTTCCGCAGGAGCGCGCCGACTTCGCGTGATAGCAGGATCGATTCCGAGCCCGTCCCGTAGGAAGAGGAATCCGAAACACAGACAACTGCCACTCGTTGCTTCTGGAGCCCGTCATACTCGGCGGGAATCATGTCTTCACCGCTCACCCAGCGCATCGTCGTCAGCAAGGCGGTGCAGCCCGACAACGGGATCAAGCAGAGCAGCCCCAGCATTGCGGCGTGGCACGCCGTTGACTTGACATCCATGTCATCTCCCACTTGAAATCACAGCCGAGCATCCCAGTCAACCCACCGAGCTTGGCGAATCACACAACGGAAAGGGCTGGAAAGGTACTGGTTTGCGCAGGTTTAGGCAAGATGAATTCGCATCAAACTTGAAACGGGCCTGGGTCTTCCAGTTGCACCAGGGCATTCAAGCTGCCCGAGCGAAAGCCCTGCAGATCGAGCGTGAGGAATTTGAAGCCGAGATGGCGAAACTGCTGGACGAGTTGCTCGCGGCAGTCGCTGCCACACAGTTTGAGAAGGTCGTCGGTCGACACTTCGATGCGGGCCAGATCACCCCGATGGTAACGCACGCGCACGTCGCGCAAGCCCCGACCGCGCAACCACTGCTCGGCGCGATCGATCATCGCCAGACGCTCGGGAGTCACTTCCTCGCCATAGGCGACACGACTCGACAGGCAAGGAGTGGCCGGTTTATCCCACACGGGAAGTCCCCAGTACTCCGCCAATGACCGCACGTCAGCTTTGTTCAACCCGCATTCGGCGAGCGGGCTGCGCACCTGGTGTTCCGCGGCGGCTCGCAGGCCGGGACGGTAATCTCCCGCGTCGTCGCGATTCGCACCGTTGGCGACCACCCGCACTCGCAATTGATCGATCAATCCATCCAAGTGCGAATACAGCTCGGTCTTGCAGTGGTAACAGCGATCCGCCGCGTTGCGCGTATAGCTTGGATTGGCAAACTCTTGCGTCGTGATCACCACATGTCGAATACCGATCCGCTCGGCGAGTTCCCGGGCCTCGT
>JBGTHH010000408.1:0-5820 GCA_041746275.1 Pirellulaceae bacterium
TCGACGCGCTCGGCGGCGAGCGGAAGTTCAAGGAATAGAAGATGCCGGTTGATGCCCATCGGATTCGCTTGCACGGTCCTTGGACTATGACTCCCTTGTCCCTCACCGTCTGGACGAACGGTTGTCGGTCGCGCGACGTCCCCGGCGAGGTTCCCGCGGCGCGAACCGTGACGATTCCGAGCGACTGGCGGGCGGCGTTGGGAACCGACTTCTCGGGCCGAGTCCTCTATCAACGCCGGTTTGGGCGTCCTGCTCAGCTTGATCCGCACGAACGCGTGGACTTGGTCATCGAGCGCATCGTGGCTTTTGGCGAGGTCACGCTTAACGAGGAGGGATTAGGCGTGATCGAGTGTGGCAGCTTCCCGTGGCGCTGCGACATCACCTCGCGGTTACAGCCACGTAATCTTCTGACCATCGAAGTGGATTGTCCGCGTGGAATCGCCGACTCGGGGCTGATGACAACCAGCATCGAGCAGCCGTTACGGGGCGGCTTGGTCGGGGAAGTACGTCTCGAAATCTACACGGTCGCCGAGCCACTTGATCGTTTATTGCAGGCCGACCCAGCGCGCGGGGAAACGCCATGAACCTTTGGGAAGATTACCTCCCGCAAGTCGTCAATACGGGTTCGTGGGTGGCAGGCTACACGTTGCCAGAACTGCGGGAACGGCTGCCCAAACAAACGGTGGTGTTGCCGATCTGTTCGCTCGGCACGCCCTACGCGCAACTCGCCGACCTGGGCGACTATATCTTGCCTCCGCTCTATCACGAAGCACTGGACGCGGATCTCAAGCACCAAATCTGGGCACAAGTGCAACGGTGCTTTCCCTACTTTGCCGGAACACGAGCTGCGAGCGACTGTTCGACCACCATCCAAGTTGTGGAGCTTACTCCGCAGCGGCATGACGCTCCTACGCGGCCGAAGATACTCAGCTTTAGCGTCGATACGGCGGTCGAGCAGCATGGGCCGCATCTGCCGTTGGCGACCGATACGATTCAGAGCTATTGCGTGCTACGTCAATTGACACAGGAGGTCGATGGCTTCGTGGCCGGTCCGCCGGTCGACTATGGACATCTGACTTGGGGTCTGCCGTTTGGGATGAGTATCGACCTGACGCCCGCTCTGTTAACACGATACTTATGCGGCTTCGCCAACGCCATGCAGGAGTGGTTGCGGCCCGAGATGATGTACGTTGTCGATGTCCACGGTTCGCTGGTACACCGCCAAGCCATCGTGCAGGCTCTGGAACAGAGTTCGGTGACGCGTTGGAAGTTTCGTTGGTTGTATGATCCGCTGGTGGAATTCGCTGGCGAGCGGGGCGATCAACATGCGGGAGGTGTGGAAACCGCGCTGGTGGAATTGGCCGACTCGCGTTTGATCGATCAGTGTTGGTGGCCGACTCGCATCGATGACTTGATCGCCGGACAGATGGACTTGGCGACCGCTAACGAGCTTACTCCGAACCTGCCCCAATTCATCGAGCACGTCGAGGCCCACGCCGTGAACGGGATTGTGGGTGACGTGCGCAACTACTACAACGTGGATGCGTCGACGATGCTCGAACGGATGCTCGGCGTCACCCGTGCTGACCTACATGAACTTGTTGGAGATTGAGCGATGACGGTTACCTCAGGCCGACCATGGGTTGTGGCCTTGTGTTTCGTTTTGATTTGCGTCTCTGGTTGTCAACCGCCTGCTCCTTCCGTACCCAGCCCGGATTCGTCCGCTCGCGCGAAGTCCGTTCCCGATCCCACGTCGGATCCCATCGTCGAGGCTACCGCCGCTCCAGATGCGGAGCCAGCGCAGCCTGTGGCCGAGCCTCCGCGAGTGCTGAGCGATGAGGAGTTGGCGGAAGGCTGGATCGCCTTGTTTGACGGTGAAACCTTGTTTGGTTGGACGCCAGTTACGGATGCCAATTGGCGCGTCGAGGATGAAGCCATCATGGTCGACGCGGGCGAGCGGGGACTTCTCTGTACAACGACCCAGTTCAGCGATTATGTTTTGCGCGTCGAATTCCGCAGTGCCGTCGGTACCAACAGCGGCATCTTCCTGCATACGCCTTTGACTCCGCAAGATCCGGCCGCCGATTGCTACGAGCTCAATATCGCGGACAGCGACAATCCGTTCCCGACGGGCAGTTTGGTGAAACGCTTGAAGGCCGAGGGTAACCATGACAGCGAGGATTGGCAGTCGTTCGAAATCACCGTCGCGGGCGGACAAGTGACCATTCATCTCGACGGTGCCGAGGTTCTCAACTACACCGATCCCGCACCACTGCGGCACGGACACATCGGTTTGCAGTTCAATCAAGGTCACGTCGCATTCCGTCAGATTAAGCTCAAACCACTTGGCACGGCGAGTCTCTTTAATGGACAAGATCTGGCGGGCTGGAAGACCTACCCGGACATGGCCAGCAAGTTTAGCGTGACCGACGAAGGTTATCTGAATGTTCAAGATGGTCGAGGACAATTGGAGACCGAGAAAAGCTACGGCGACTTTGTGTTGCAGATCGAATGTTTGACCCATGCCCCGCAGTTGAATTCAGGCTTCTTCTTTCGCTGTATTCCGGGCGAGTTGATGAACGGCTACGAAAGCCAAATCCATAATGGGTTCAAGGACGGAGACCGCCGTAAGCCCGTCGACTGTGGTACGGGGGGTATTTTTCGCCGCATCGACGCGAGGCTGGTGGTGGCTAACGATTTGGAGTGGTTTTCCAAAACGGTGATCGCCAACGGTCCGCATATCGCCACCTGGGTGAACGGTTACCAGGTTGTCGACTGGACGGACACTCGGCAGCCGCACACAAATCCGCGGCAGGGTCTGCGAGTCGAGCCGGGAACGATCATGATCCAGGGACACGATCCCACCACCAATATTTCGTTTCGTAATCTGCGAATCGCGGAACTATTTCCGCGTCGCGCAAGTGGCGCAGCGGCTCCGAACGAATAGTCAGTGGCGTCGACCGCCTTGCCCCGTTCGCCTAACCGTCACTCTCGACTTCGTGAAGTTTTTCACGAGCCAAGAAAATCATTGACGATCGAGTCCTTCAGAGAATATGCTGGCCAAGTCTAAGGTCAGCGGCTGTTCAGCCGACACGCAGAGAAGGCGGTGTAGTCCGGCATCATTTCCCATTCATTTCTCGTTCGAGGAGGACTAACCGATGATACTGAAAGACATTTTGGCGTCCAAAGGCACGAATGTGCTCACGATCGAGCCAGCCGCGACGGTGGCCGATGCGGTCGAAAAGATGGTCGCGCATCATTGTGGATCGCTGGTGGTGTGCGATGGAGACCGAATGGTCGGGATCATTTCCGAACGCGACATCTTGCGGACGATTTCCGCCGTCCAGGTGCCGCTCAATGAAGTATCGGTCGAATCACGGATGACGCGCGATGTCGTCACGGGTTCGCCCGATCAAGACATCAATTCCACGATGGGGTTGATGACCAAGCATCACGTTCGGCATCTGCCGGTGTTGCAGGATGGTGTGTTGTCGGGACTGATTTCCATCGGCGATGTGGTCAAAGCCCAGCATCAGAAACTGGAAATGGAAAACCACCTCCTGATGAGTTACATCCAGAGTTGAAGTCGCTTGGCAGTCAGTCCGAAAAGGGGGCAGACCCTCTCTGGCAAGACCAAAACCCAGTGAACTTGACTCACATCCGAAGGGTCAGACACCTTTTCGGTCAGGCTCTCAGCCAATCAAAAAAACGTGGGCCGGTCGGACAGTGCGGCGAGGGGCAGATTCGCCGCGCCACTGCACAACCGACCCACGAAGACCTGAGCTATGCCAGGAGACGCGAGCAAGCACCCTGCGTCACGTTGCTAGGGCTCGCAACTCCTTGGGTAACGGGAAATGGACTTCCTCGTGTCGCAAGATGCGATGTTCGACCGTGGATGTAAATCGCTCGCAGAGGAAATTGACGCACTCTTCCACAACCGACTCGGGCGCGCTGGCCCCCGCCGTGATGACCACCGTGTCCTCGTCCTGAAACCATTCGAGTTTCATATCAGCCGGCCCATCGATCAAATAGGCACGCACGCCTTGTTCAAGAGCGAGCTCTTTCAGACGCTGGCTATTCGAGCTGTTTTGGCTGCCCAAGACAATCACACAGTCGGCTCCATCGGCGAGGATTCGCACGGCCTCTTGGCGATTCTGCGTAGCGTAGCAAATGTCGTCCTTGGGAGGTGAAGCGATGTGTGGGAAACGTGCTCGCAATCGGGCAATAATGCGGTTGGCATCGTCCACGGAAAGTGTGGTTTGCGTAAGGTAGGCCAGTTTGGAATCCGCGGGAACGTCGAGCCGATCGACGTCTTCCGGACTTTCCACCAACAGCATCGCATCGGGAGCTTCGCCCATGGTACCCAGAACTTCGTCGTGACCTTCGTGTCCGATCAGGATGATCAAGTAGCCTTCCTTGGCATACCGCACGGCTTCAAGATGCACCTTGGTCACCAACGGGCAGGTGGCGTCGATGGCATACAGCTTGCGTTCTCGAGCGATGTCACGAATTTCCGGCGACACACCATGTGCCGAAAAGAGTAAGTGCGCACCCACCGGCACTTGGCTCAAGTCATCGACAAAGACAGCCCCCTTCTGACGGAACGTGTCGACCACGAATTTATTGTGAACAATCTCGTGATAGACGTACACGGGAGCTCCGAACGCGGCTAGCGCCAAGTCGAGACTCTCAATCGCCATGTTAACGCCGGCACAAAACCCGCGCGGGCTCGCCAGAATGATTCGCATCGTCAATTGCCTCATGTTCCGGACGGTATCATAATGCACCTGCTCGATCGTGACTAGCTTACCAACCGTGACTACAGAATGGGAATAACGGCCGCTCATGGATGGAACGGATTTCGCCGTGGAACTGGAGCGCTGGGGGCCGGTCGGTGCTGGTCCGGTTGGAGCGAGGCCTTGCCTTAATCTGGCAAGTGCCCAGCAGTACTGCCGAGCCTTCGCGTCGGCACATTACGAAAACTTCTCCGTGGCCAGTTGGCTCTTACCTCGTCCGTTGCGACAAGACCTGTGCAATATCTACGCCTACTGTCGCTGGGCCGACGACCTAGCCGATGAAATTGAAGATCCCAGCCAAAGCCTAAAGCTGTTGGACTGGTGGCGTCAGCAACTTCTGGATTGCTACCAAGGGCAGGCAGCTCACCCGGTGTTCGTCGCGCTCGCCGAGACGATTCAGAAATATGATATTCCGGCGGCTCCATTCCTGAGTCTGCTCGAAGCCTTCGAACGCGATCAAACGCAAACTCGCTATCAGACCACGGCCGAGGTTCTCGACTATTGCCGCTGTTCCGCAAACCCGGTTGGGCATTTGGTCTTGTATCTCGGCCGAAGCTTTAACGCGAACACGGCGAGCCTGGCGGATGCCGTTTGCACGGGCCTGCAACTGGCGAATTTCCTGCAAGACGTCGCGCGGGACTACGAACGCGGTCGCGTCTATCTCGCTCAGGAGACGTTGGACCAGTTTGGCTACACCGAAGATTGCTTTAAGCAGCGCGTGGTGGATGCTCGATGGCGCAGCCTGATGGAAGCCGAGGTGACGCGAGCCGAACGTTTCCTTCATGAAGGAGCACCCCTGGTCGCGCAACTCCCGAGGAGTCTAGGCTTTCAAGTCGAACTGTTTGTACGCGGTGGTCTCACGATTCTTCAGGCCATTCGCGCGAAGCGGTTCGATGTCTGGACAGAGCGGCCGACGGTGGAGAAACTAACGAAACTCCGGTTGGTGGCCACCACCTGGTTGCGCCATCGGTTCGCGAGGCCCAACGGACCTTGGAGCCTGTCCTAAATGGGGTCTGACCCTCTC
>JBGTHH010000409.1:0-5603 GCA_041746275.1 Pirellulaceae bacterium
CAGGATAACGCTTCGAGCCTCTTTCGACCATGACACCCCCAATCATCCGGCACCTGGCACGAATCCACGGGCCCGTATCCGCGTTCTCCAGAACATGGGAGACTATGATAGTCTGCTGAAATTGTTCACCAGACGCGTCGCCGATGACGTTGGCGGAGGGATTCTCGTATGAAATGGTCTTGGAAAATTGGTCAGTTTCGTGGCATTGGCGTGTATATGCACGCCACGTTCCTGATCCTGATCGCGTTCGTCGCCTTCAGTCATTGGTCGGCGGGCCAAGGTTTGGGAAAGACGCTGGAGGGAGTCGGCTTTGTCCTCGCGCTGTTCGGCTGCGTGGTCCTGCACGAATTTGGTCACGCCCTGATGGCGGCTCGCTACGGTATCAAAACGCGGGACATTACCTTGTTGCCCATCGGTGGCGTCGCTCGGCTCGAACGCATGCCCGAGGAGCCGTTGCAGGAATTGTGGGTGGCGCTCGCCGGACCGGCGGTCAACGTGGTGATCGCGGCGATCATCTTCGCTTGGCTCCAGTTCACCCGGGCCTTCGCGCCGCTGGAACAACTCAGTGTGACCGGCGGTCCCTTCTTGGAAAGACTGCTGGTGGTCAACTTGATCTTGGTTGTCTTCAATATGCTCCCCGCCTTTCCCATGGACGGTGGTCGAGTGTTACGGGCTTTGCTGGCAACCAGAATCGAATACGCCCGCGCCACCCAGATCGCCGCAAGCGTCGGTCAAGCGATGGCCTTGCTCTTCGCGTTGCTGGGTTTCTTCATGAATCCGTTCCTGTTGTTCATCGCGCTGTTCGTCTGGATTGGGGCGACCCAGGAAGCGAGTGCCGTGACGATGAAGGCCGCGTTGGGAGGCATTCCGGTACGACGGGCCATGATGACGGACTTCCGTTGGCTCCAGTCGACCGACTCGCTGCAACAAGGCATCGATCTGATCCTGGCCACGCCGCAGCAGGACTTTCCGGTTATCGAAGATTCCCAAGTGCTTGGGATCCTGCCCAGTCGTGATCTGATGGTCGCGTTGCAGAAACACGGCCCCCAGGCCCTGGTCCGAGATGTCATGCGCCGCGATTTCCTGACGTTGGAAGCGAACGAGATGTTGGACACCGCGTTGGCTCGTATGCGTGCAGCCGAATGTTGCTTAACTGCTCCCGTGATGCATGACGGCCAGTTAGTTGGACTCCTGACGGCGGATAATGTCAGTGAGTTCCTGCAGATCTCGGCGGCATTGGGTGAGAATCGCGCGGGGAAGGCGATGGCTGATAGCACCTTCCCTGATTCACGTCGACAGGGCTCATTGTGACGAGCACATCCTACTTCTCGAATGGTGTCGCAATCACAGCGTTTCCCAGCTCGCCGACGACGGCCCCCTTGACTTCCTCAGGGTGAGATCTATGGTGACATGTACCTTATCCTGTGTGAACTTTCACGTCGCACAGGTTTTCGGATGACTTGATGAGGCGTAGCTCAAGCCGTAATTGGGAGACGCGTTGCTCAGTAAGCCGACGTGGTGGACAGCCTTCGGGAGTTCCACCACGTCGGCTTTTTTCATGCCCGTTTCGAATTGCTCGTGGCCATGGCGCGGCGAGTGGCTACATGCGGAGGCGTCCAGAGAGGACACGGGATCCGAAATGAGCTTGCACCATCACCATCAGGAGCACTTACATGACAATTAAACCGACGGCGGATCGCGGCCAAACCATCGCCTCGCCCATTGGAAAAGTTATCGGCTACTTAGATAGCAAAGCGGAATACGACGCGTTTGCGGAAGCCGTGTTAGCGGCCGGTTATTCCCGTGCCGAAATGACTTCCTTGGAGGGAGAGGAGGGCGTGCAACTATTGGAACGGTTACAGGATCAACGTTTCTTCTTCGCGGATTCGGAGGATAGCGTCATCAAGCGCAGCATCCGCGAACTGAGACAGGGACATTATGCCGCCGCAGTGGACGTCAAGAACCATCAACAAGCCGAGGAGATTGCCAACCTCGCAGCCCCGCATGGCGGACACGATTTCACCTATTTCGGGACTTGGGTAACCGAGCGACTGCCGACCTGATGCTGGCTTGCCACGCGCCGCCACTGCGGCAACGCCCGCGAATGACGTTGTGCGAATAACGTCGTAGGGAGCGCGCTTCCGACACATCGGCCAATCATTATCTATAATCACGGAAGTGCCGAGTCCGCGAATCATCACGGGCCAAACGTCCAGCCAGGCACGAGGACCAAAACCTGTTACGGAGAGGAAATCGTTATGAAAATCCAAGTCAACACAGATCGACATACCGACGGAAGTGCCGAGCTGATCCACCATATCGAGACCGTGGTCGAGGATGCCTTAGAACGATTCGCAGAACGGATCACACGCGTAGAGGTGCATCTTTCCGATGTGAATGGCAGCCAAAAATCCGGTGGCAACGATAAACGCTGCGTGATGGAAGCTCGCTTGGCAGGCCTTCAACCGATCACCGTGAGCGACGAGGGTTCGTCATTGGATCAGGCGCTAGATGGCGCGGCGGACAAGCTTGAGAAGATACTCCATCGCACCCTCGAGCGACTGGATGATCCGAAGGGTCGCACGTCTTTCGCCGGAGATCAGACGGAGTGAGGGTTAACTTGAGTGGCCTTACCCTGACAAGGGCGACTGTTGACAGTACGGTTTGTTTCAGCGTGATGTGTGGGGGAGCGAATCATGAGTTTTGCGGAGAAACTCGATTTGAAGATGACGGCCGACGAGTACGCAGTGTGGGAGCGCGAGCAAACGGAACGTCACGAATTCTATGCTGGCGAGGTGTTCTCGCAGGCGGGCGGCACGCGGCGACATAGCTTAATTGGTACAAACACCGCACGTGCCATTGGCAACTTGCTTCGTGGGCGAGAGTGTATCGCTCACGGCAGCGATATGCGAGTTCACATTCAAGCGACTGGTTATCAGGCGTATCCGGATGTTTCGGTGGTTTGCCCACCGGTCGAAGGCGAATCGGACGAAGTGATTTCGAATCCCGTTCTCATCGTCGAAGTCTTATCTCCGTCGACGGCCGATTTCGATCGCGGCGGTAAATTTGGGCACTATCGTCAAATTCCCTCCTTGCGCGAATACTTGGTCTTTTGGCAGGACGAAGCCCATGTCGAACAGCATACGCGCACGCCCGACGGCCTGTGGTTGTTGCGTGAGGTTGTCGGTATCGACCAAACGCTACAACTCACCAGCCTGGGACATCCGCTCGCACTCCGCGATGTTTACGACAAAGTTGACTTCCCGGAGGCTGGTTGAATCGTAAGCTGACGGGACGATGTCGGAAGTACCACAACTTGTCTTGTTTCACCTTGCTCCTCACAGATCGTACGCGGATCACAAACGGATGCCTCGAATCTTACGGTCTATTTTTGTGTCGCTAAAACAGACCGCGAGTGCTTGGTTCGAGGAGGAACTTTCGAGGCTCGGAGCGGCGTTGGCGTTTTACGCCTTGTTCGCCGTGGCCCCGTTATTTGTGATCGTCTTGTCGATGGCGAGCCTATGGTTCGGGGAGTCGGCGGCGCGAAACGAGTTGTTCAGCCAAGTCTCGGGCTTGGTCGGCAGCGCGGGAGCCGAAGCGATTCAAGCACTCGTGAGTTCCGCTTACCGCGAACCGTCCGGCGTCTGGGCTACGACCGTGGCCGTGGTGACGCTTTTCGCAGTCGCCACCGGCGTGTTGGTTCATCTCCAAAGTTCCTTGAATTTGATGTGGGGTGTCGAGCGCCGGCCCAATCGCGGGCTGCAATATTTTCTCCAGGATCGACTCCTCTCCTTGGCGATCATTCTGGGCCTAGGATTCCTCTTGCTCGTTGTTCTGATTTTCAGCGCGGGTCTGGCCGCCTTGGAGCAGTTTATAGGCGAGATACTGCCCGCTCAGGATTTCCTGTGGCGTGCGATCGATAGCGTGGTGTCATTCGGCATCGTCACGCTGCTGTTCGCCATGATCTTTAAGGTGTTGCCCGATGTGAAGCTCGCTTGGCGTGATGCGTGGATGGGCGCGCTGATCACCGCCTTGCTGTTTCACCTGGGAAAACTGCTGTTTGGCCTCTATCTAGGGCACAGCAACATCTCATCCGCGTATGGCGCTGCCGGTTCTTTGGTCGTTGCGTTGATGTGGATTTACTACTCCGCGCAAATCCTGTTCTTTGGCGCGAAGTTCACGCAGATCTATTCCCAGAGACACGGTACTCGTGTCGAGCCCTCACTGGGTGCGGAAGTCACATCGCCGAATCAGGATGCCGCTGGACATGCTCCCCAGCAGTGAAGCAACCCTAGGTCAATCCCGTCAGCGGCCCGTCGGCACAGAAGTTCGGATTGCCAAACGTCTCGATGTGATGACCGAAGCCATGCGCCAGGGATAGCAGTAACCGGTTGTGGGCAACCTTGCGATACTTCAGCGAGCGACCCATGGTGAAGTCGAGCCCATTGCCCAACAGGACGAAGGGGATGTTGTCCAGCGTGTGCGAATTTCCCTTGCCAAGCTCGTTCCCCCAGACAATCTGTGTGTTGTCGAGCAGGCTGCCGGGGCCACCTGGCTCGGGCGTTTCCGCGAGCTTCTTCACCAAGTAAGCAAGCTGCTCCGCGAACCAGCGATTGATCTTCGTCAGTTGCTCCTGAGCCAACTCGTCGCTGTCTTCCTTGTGCGACAACTCGTGGTGACCTTCATCGATACCCAGCCAACGCATGCGCGCCTGCCCGACGGAGTTGGTGTATTGTAACGTGGCGATGCGATTGAAGTCGGCGGCGAAACCGTTCACCAACAGATCGATCTGCATGCGACTGATCTGCGGGATGTTGTCATTCTCCTCCTTCACGCCGGGTTCGAGTTCCGGCACGAGGTGTTGAAGTTCGTTGGCGTCGGTCGCTCGCAACTCCTGCTCCATCTCGCGAACAAACGTAGCATGCTCGTCCAGCAGCCGACGATCTTCCGCGCTGACCACAGCGACCAGCTTGTTCAAATCGGCTTGCACTTCGTCGAGGATGCTCTTGAGACTCTCCTGGTCTTTCAATCGCCCGTACAGCTTGGAGAACATCTGATAGGGATCGTCAATGGGCGCGATCGGTTTATTGGCACCGGCGTAACTCATGCGCGTCCAGGTATCGGCGCGGTCGGGCACCATCACGCCGAACTCCAGCGATCCGAACCGGGTCCGTGTTTCCGGTTTGGCCTGTAGGAAGTTCTTCAATTCCTGATCGATCGAAATGCCACTGGCCCAGCCCGCCGGAGTATCGGAACCTCCTTGAATATTGCCTGGGAAGAGCTCGATGCCGGTCAGCAAACATCCCATGCCGCGCATGTGCCGGTCGCCATCTCCTTGGACCTTGTCGCACACACCGTGCAACAGCATCATGCGATCGCGATACGCCTCGAGCGGCTGGAGGCTCTCCTTCAGGGCGAATTCCGCACCTTCTTCCTCGGGCCAGAACGTCGAGGGGACGACACCGTTGGGACTGAACATCACGACCAAACGCTTCTTCCGAGTACCGGCGTTGGCAAAACCAAGACTGGGTAGATTCAGCACGAACGGCAACGTAGCGGCTTGCAGTCCCAGATCACGCAGGAAGCGGCGGCGGCTGGCTAAA
>JBGTHH010000410.1:0-2060 GCA_041746275.1 Pirellulaceae bacterium
CCGCACTGACGGTAACGAAGCAAGCGATGTCGCACGCGACCAGCGATATCTCCAGGCACGTCGCCATGACCGACACGATCGCGTCGCCATCACTTTCCAAAGCCGCCAGCCGTCGCGACCCCAAAATCGTTCGCCGCAGGCTGCTTCTGGTGGCGGCGACCAGTTTGCTGTTGGGGGGAGTAGTGCTGGCGGCGATCCTGCTTCGACTGACGACCGGCGAAGGAACAATTGTTTTGGAGATTGATGGCGAACAGATCAGCGCGGAACTCGACGGCGAACACCTGATCATCGAGGACAAAAATAGCCGCAACACTTATCGGCTCTCGATCCGTGGCACCACAGCCACCCATCAACTGCCCGTCGGCGAATACACACTGCGGGTCGCCAACGAAGCAACGGGATTGCACTTCGAGACCGATGAAGTCCGCATCGTTCGGAATGATCGGCAAATTGTCAGGGCCTATGTCAGGCCGGTTGTCCCAGTCGAGGCCGCCGGTCGACTCGTCAGTATCGACAGGCAGTGTGCCGAATGGGCGTTGGAAACCGGCGCGAGCGTCGAAGCATTAGTCAACGGGAACATCGCGTTTATTGATACCGTCGTTGGACTCCCGGCCGGTGTGTTCTTTCTCACCAACATCAACTTTGTGAAGGGATACAGCCCGACCGACGAAGAGTTCGCTCAACTGGCGGCCTTGACGCGTTTGAACCAGCTCAACTTCCAAGACCTTGTGTTGACGGACCGCGTGGTCGAGCGGCTCGGAGCGCTGCCGCAACTGACAAATTTGAAACTTCTCTACGAAGAAGCGGCACCGGCAGGATTGGACAAGCTTGGACCGCTGTCCGGCCTGACAGATCTAACCGTCGGCGGAAGCCGAGTTGGCGATGCGGAAGTAGCCACCATCTGCACCAAGACGAGCGTCGCTCGCATCACGCTCTCCGGGAGACAGGTGACCGACGCCAGTCTGGCCGTCTTGGGGCAGGCCGACCATCTGGAGTTCATCTCGTTGATCTTCACGCAAGTCACGGGGCGCGAGCTGAAGCAACTGCAGCGGTTGCCTAAGCTGTGGGGCCTGCATCTGCCCTATACGCGACTGAACGACGCCGGCTTGCAGGACATCGCCGCTTTGCCGCATGTGACGTGGCTGAATGTGGGTGGAACAAGAATTTCGAACAACGCACTCAAGTACATCGCCGCCATGCCCGCGCTCGACGCGCTGTGCTTGAGTCAAACGCAAATCACGAATGCCGGCCTGGTCCATCTGCGGCCGCTTACCACACTGCGCGAGTTGGATTTGCAATCGACCGCGATCGACGATGCGGCGGTTGACGACCTGGCAGCACTTACGCACTTGACGCGTCTCCAAATTGGAGACCGCTTGTCCGTGGACGCGGTGCGAGCCTTAAAAGACCGTTTGCCGAACTGCGCGATTGAAACGAACTGAAACAACACTAGACGTGGAATTCCTGACGCCGGCGGAAGCGTCCAAATACGATCACCATGAAAGCCTTTTTATGAAACAGTCGCTAGCCGCCCCATCCGTCACTATGCACAAGCAACGCGACCTCAGGAATAAAAAACGCCGCCTTGCCGCCACTCGACGGATGTTTTTCGAGCCGCTGGAACCGCGCGTGATGCTGGTCGCCGATTATCTGTTCGAGGGCACCAACGGTAACGATCACATCGTTGTGAGAGATGCCGCGACGCCCGGCATGATCACCATCGAATCGACGAACGGGACGTTTGCGACCCAAACGTTCGAGACGCCCACCAACTCGCTCAAAATCAACGGCGTCGGCGGTGACGATATCGTAACGATCCAAACGCTCAGCCTTGCAAATGCCAAGCTGGACGTCTTGGCCGAGAGCATTGTGGTCAGCGCGAATGCCGTGGTGTCCTCCACCGGGGACATCACACTCAACGCCAAAGAGTTCAGCATCGCCGACCTCGATGGCCTGCTCCCGATCAATGTGGATACCAAGACGGCGACGATCACTGTCGGGCAAGGTGCTCAGATTCGCGGCAAGAACATCGTGCTGAAAGCACAAGCGGAAGACAAGAC
>JBGTHH010000411.1:0-4162 GCA_041746275.1 Pirellulaceae bacterium
GCGATGACGACCAGAAGCTCAACCAGCGTGAAGGCAAGTCGAGGACGTTTCATGTTAAGGTTCCTTCTTCTGCGGTAAGAAAATGAATTAAAGAGATAAATCGGAGAATTCAAGCAATGGGACCGCGCGAACGTACCGCGCAGCCGCGAACACACAAGGGACTACGGTTACTCGACGTCTAAGAAACGGACGCTGTCTGGACAGCCGCGAGTCAGCTCAGTCGTGGCGGATGAAAGATATCGCCACCGCCATCACGCGGATGATCGTCGAGGAGTGATGAAATGAACCCGAACCAGGGTCGTATGTCCGGATCACAAGCACGATCCGCGAGACCATCTTGATGATCGTGCCGGGAAGTCACAGGCTCGGCTGGGGGCGGCGGCCCATCCAGCGGCGACCGCGAACAACTCGGTCCCTGGCATGGCGCCTTCTCTGGTCGGGGCAAGTTGTCGCGCGCGTTGGCAGGGGATTCCACGCGCTCGGCCCACGACAAATAGTCGCCACACGTTCGATGTTGAAGGAAGTATGGCAAATCCATCTGCGGCGCTGAATTACTTACAACGGCCGTTTTGGCTGGTCGAACCGTGGGCGCTGCGCCAACACGCGAAACCCGAGCGAGCCGCTCTGGGGATTGCTCGATCTCGTAAGTCTGATTGATCTGTATGTCCGGGACTTCTTGTTGAGAACCATCGGGCCAACGGATGATGACGCTGCGCACACGATCGGTGTTTCCTAGACCAATCGTCACGGGCAACTCCACCTGCGAAACGTAACTGCGAGTAGGCATGACTTGACGGCGCAGCACGCGATCCGCCAATTCGACCTCAATCCAAGCACCAATCGCGTCGCGATTACATTTTGTGCCCAACAGTTTGAATCGCAGCCAGTTGTGCTGAAGGTTCTGATCGTTTCGCAATAGGCGGGGAGCCTGTCCCGATGCGGTGATGATCACATCCAAATCGCCATCGCCATCGATATCGGCGAAGCTCGCTCCCCGACCCACCAGGGGTTTCAAGAAGTCGGCACCGCACTGGTCCTCCGTCACCGGGAGGAACTCGGTATCCTGTTCCCGGCCACAGTTCCAGAATAACTGGGGCGGTTGTTCATAATGTTGGCTGGGCTGGACCCGATTGATCTCTTCCTCCAGATGTCCGTTCGCCGCGAACAAGTCCAGTCGGCCGTCGAGATCGTAGTCGAAGAAAAACACGCCAAAGGTCAATTCCAATCGCGTGTTCGGCCCCAGTCCCGTCGAGATTGCTTCGTCCATGAATTGCATCTGCTCGCCGTAGGACACATAGAGCGCGGTCATTTCATTGGCGAAATTTCCGATGGTCACGCCAAAGGCATCGTTGTTGCGGAAGGGAGCCGCGTCGATTCCCATTGCACCCCGCGCGTTGCCATTCATATCGAACGCCACGCCCGCCAACGTGCCAATCTCTTGAAACTTTCCGTCGCCCACATTGTGAAACAGAAAATTCTGCACGGTATCGTTGGCGACGATGATGTCGATCCGCCCATCGCTATCCAAATCCGCAAAGGTCGCGCCGAGCGACTTGGCCATCGGCACGCCCGTGGCAGGATTGCGCATGTGCAATCCCGCAGCCTCTGCGACCTCGGTAAACTTTCCGCCACCGTCGTTGCGGAACAGGTAGGGAAAAGCACCTTCAAAGTTTTGCGGGCGACCATAGGCTCGTCCGCCGCCCGTCAGTTGAAAGCCTTGCGACTCATCGAACTCGCGCGACCAATTGACATAGTTGCACACAAACAAGTCCAAATCGCCATCATTGTCGTAGTCCAACCAACCGCAGCTTGTGCTCCAGTCTTGGGGCAGGCCACCGACTCCGGCTTCCACAGTCACATCACGGAACTTTCCTCCTCCTTCGTTGTGAAACAGGCGATTCTCTCCGACCGCCGACAAATAGATATCGACTCGGCCATCGTTATCGAAATCGCCCACGGCCACGCCCATGCCGTAGAGTGAGATATCCAGGCCGGAACCGGGAGTCACATCGGTGAAGTTGCCCGTGCCATCGTTGCGATAGAGAGCCATCGTCGGTTGTGCAGCCGCATCAGCGGTCGGTTCGTCCCACGGCCAACGTTGTGAGTTGACGAACAACAGGTCCTGGTGGCCATCACCGTCGAAGTCCAAAAAGGCACACCCGCCGCCCATGGTCTCGGGCAGCAATTTGCTTCCGCGAGCGCCATTCTCGTGCTGGAACGTGATCCCGGCCTCGGCGGTCACGTCCGTAAAAACGACTCGCGGAGCGGCGGCTTTGGGCACGTCGCGTTGCTGTACCTCGGCCAAGACCGTCTTCCTCAACTCGGGCGTCGGCGCGTGACGCGTGACCACATAGAACAGCGTGCCAACAACGCCTGCCAGGATCGCGAACAGAATTAAAGACCATCGCAACGCCACGCCAATGACCGCATCATCCCGCTCTTCGGAATCTTCGTCGATGTCGGATCTTTGATCGCGAGATAGTCGCTTGTCTGTCATAATCCACCTCCGACGGAACTCGCTGGGTCGTTGTGGGCGGGAGCGATCTTAGCCGATAGGTCAGGTAAACCCGGAGCTCCCGACCGGTGCAGCGGATACTTGACGACCGCCTCGGCAGCATGATTCGCCGCGGGATAGCGTTCTCGCGCCAAACGCACCGCTCGCCCCTGCGCGTTATCGTCGGTTTTGTAACGCCGGTGCAGTGCTTCGTGCTCGACCGATTTAGCCTTGTCGCCTAACTCCGCGTACAGCAACTGCAAATTGTGGTGGGCCGTCACGTCCTCGGAGTCAATAGCGAGCGTCTTCTGGAAACTCTTGACCGCTGCCTCCCATTGCTGGTGTGCCTCCTCGCGCCGTCCCTGACGCATGCGTAGCCGCCCGAGATCGAATTGCGTCTGGCCCAGTAAGTTGATGACTTCAAAATCCAAACTGAAATCGAACTGTCGTTTCGTCAGGTCGGGCGTGCGGTCCTCCAACACGCTTCGCAGATTCACGATCGCCTCGTCGAGATGCCCTTGTTGACGATTCACCACCGCGCTCAGCCAAGCCCAGGTCCAGCGTGGGTAACCTTCCTCGTCGCTATACGCGGCGGCGCGTTGCAATGCCTCGACGGCCTCCGTCAGACGTCCTTCGGTGTTGTACACACGAGCCAGATTCAGTGGTCCGTCCCAACGATCAAGCTTTTCCACTTCGAGGAAAGCTTCGGTCGCTTGCCGCAGTTCGGCCTTGCCTTTCAACAACAAACCGATGCCATAGTCATTCCAGCGTTGCCACGCGGGAATCTCGCGATTGGGATTTGTCACTTCCGCGACGACACCGGCGACCGGGAACGTCACTCGATCGATCGCGAGGGTCGTGATGGGCAACGCATTGTGATAGGGCTGTCCCGGCGTATGCCCCCGAATGGTCTTGCCCAGTTTTTCATTGGCCTGGGCGACGAAGTCCATATACCGCTGATCAAACTTGCGGTACTGCAACTTCAGTTCGACGGTCACCGGAGCGGTCACGTCGGACGGCAATTGCAATTCGTAATGGACCGTCTGTCCGGCTCCCGGGGGAATTTGATGATTATAGAGCGGTGTAAAAATATCTTGCGGATTGCGACGATCGATGCGGTTGCCATCCTTGTCGAGCATGAACACGTTAATGAAGTGCGACCACGGATCGACTTCGTTGTGCTTGGCCGGGTCCAGCGCCCCATTGCGACCAATAACGCGATCTCCGGAGGTGACGGTGACTTCCAACCAGACCTCGTTGGAGTCCACCGTACCTTGTGTGAATAGGTGCCCCAACTTCATCGTGCGGACGACCGTCTCCAGTAAATACTTGGTTCCCGGTTGCAGGGTCGGCACCTGGGGTCGCAAGGGGGCGATCAGGTTACCGTCGACTTCGCCTCCCTCGCGAACACCGAAGATATCGACACGCATGGTTCCTTCCAAAAACTTCTGATGGGCGGCGATCACGTCCGGTCGCTCGCGCAGCCAAGCCAGTCCCGTATTCGCCGAGGGGAAAAGGTGGTCGTGAATGCTCAGCTCCTGCGCCCCTCCAAAGTGCTTCGCGCCGAAATCGTCGGACGCCGCGAGTGGCATGTGGCAGCCATTACAGTTCGTCTGCGCCTCCGGTGGGTAGTAGAAACTGCGAGCCCCGTGCCCCGAGACACCGCTG
>JBGTHH010000412.1:0-4768 GCA_041746275.1 Pirellulaceae bacterium
CATCAGCGTCAGTACCAACGCGTGCCCTTGCGGTCGCATCGCGGCCAAGTGCTGGCGCGTGCGAATGACAACCTGGGCGATCCCCACCTTGCCTGACTCCGCCAACGCTTCTCGCAGCAACACGTATCCCTTCTCACCGGCCTTGCCGGGAACCAAGTAGTAGGGCTTGTCGAAGTAGGTCGGATCGATTTGCTCGAGATCCACGAACTGCTCGATGTCAATCGTTCGCGTTAGTTCGACGGACGCCTGTTCGAGTTCCGCGTCATCCACAAACACATAGTTTCCACCGTCGTATTCGTACCCTTTGACAATCTTGTCCCAGGGCACCTCCTCGCCGGTTTCCTCGTTGATGCGTTCATAGCGAACACGCGCTAAATTGCGGCTATCGATCAGTTTGAAGCTCACATCCGCGCGCCGCTCGGCCGAGTACAGGACGACGGGAACATTGACCAAGCCGAATGTAATGTGACCTTTCCAAATCGGCCGCGCCATGTTCGTGGTCTCCACAACAAACGAAAAAACTGCCACCGGCCAACATAGCAACTCCCATGCCGCCGCATGCCTTCGGAGACAGTTGAGGCCGGGCGATCGATGCTGCTCGATTCCTGGCGCAAGGGTCAGCTCGCATTCGCCGGATGAACCGCAGTTCAACGGGACGCCAGTGCGTCGAGGGGATAAACACACCACAGGCACACGACGATGAGATAGATGACGGCCGCCGTGGTACAGCCGACTTCCGCTAACAATAACCTGCGTCCCCTCATGAAGCCGCCAACGGCCAGGGCCACCAACGTGGTCTTGAAGATTGATATGCCAAACACGCCATGCACATCAATGACATAAGCTGCGATGGGATTCGCTTCGAAGAGCGCGCCGACTTGGTGAGCGGTTACGGTGTACCACAGGTCAAGAACGTTTAGCGCTCCCAACACCAGGGTTATCCCAACAACGCGCTGGGCGCGAGTTAGCTGCCACAGACGAGGACATGTGTGTTCCCTAAGCGAATATTCCGTCAGGATCGCCGTCTTCGAACCAGTATCCATCTTGGTCACCTGCTTTCTGGCGGTCCAAGCCACGCGCAGTACGCCATTCACCTGCTCCAGCATGGGCTACATGCCACACTGCGGGGTTCGCAATCCGTGTGCCAAAAGGTAGTGCTGTCGCTTGGCCTTCACGCCGCTTGCAAGAGCCCCGCTCGAAAGAGGCCACGTCTGCAACTCCCCACATATGCGACTTCCGAAGCCGACCACGGCTGTTAAGTCTTCTGTCGTCCCTGGTCGGCTCCAGCAGTGAATCGTCGGCCCGCTGATCGCTTGTCAATCTGCGGACAAGTCGCCCTGATACGCATCAGCCACCAGCAACTGGATTGTGCTGATCGTCAGGTGACCACCGTGAGTCCGATTCAGGCAAGACGTCACGCGTCTTCGCACAGACGGAGCGATTGTTTTGGCTGAGCCAAATTGGTGTCTCGCGGGTTTTCGCGCTCGCCGTCACCGAAGCCGCACTTGGCTCGGATCGTTTTGCCAGCCGTAGCGGTTGGCGAATTCGAGGGGCGTGAGGGTCTCATGGCCGGTGGCGGTTTGCACGACATAGACGAGCGTGTGCGGGACGCTCCCCTTTGTCGCCCAGAATGGGCCTTGCGGAAGATCGTTGCTCCAGAAATGGCCATCTGCGCCGATCACGAGTGGTTGCTGGGGGTCGCCAAACGTCAGGGACGATGCCTGCAAGCGGCCATCCGAACTGTAAATGCTCAAACCGCCGTGATCGATAGCCAGTTGTTGGCCGTCTGGCGAAATCTCGACGATGTTCCCCAGCCCTTTGGTGACAACCTTATGTTTGCCCGTTGCGAAGTCGAGGCGATGGACAAAGCCGTCGCGCGTGCCGCACAGGGCCGTGTCTTGATCGAGAAAGTGAATGGCTCGGCTGTTGGCTGGCAGTGCGAAACTCGTTTGGTACTTCCCGGAGTCGCCGTCGAAAACGGAGAGTTCTTGAACTCCAACGACCAACAGAAGGCGGTCGTCCGGCCCCCAAAGCATCCGTTGATAACCCGAAACAGCGGGCGCACCTTCCAGCGCGAATTGCACTTTTCCGGCAATTGTGTCGATGACAAACGGGTCATGCTGGTGAAACACGGCCAGCCGCTCGCCGCGCCTTGACCAAACGATGGTGGGCACAACACCGCTGCCACTGCCAACCACTTTCAACCTGCGGAGGACTTGGCCACTCATGCCGTCGAGGACGCGCACCTCATCGTTGTATCCGCCACCTCCCACCGCGAGCTGCGATCCATCGGGCGACCATGCAGCGGCGAAGAGTTGGGAACTCAGTTCAAACGTCGCGAGTCGCTTCTGATCTTGCGGCGACCAGAATTCGCCGCCTGTCCCTACGAGGGACATGAAACGGCTGGAGTCCGGCGACCAACTGACGATCGAATGTTCTGGTAACGTCCATTTCGACTTGGACAAGTCCGTCTCCTGAGATTTCCAAAACGATGTCCCATGCGACAGCCACTGGCCGTCGGGTGACCAGACCGGCTCGCCCTGTCGATGAGACAACCCGGGCTGATACGGCAGTTGCCAGAGGGCCACCTTTTCGGCTTCCAACTCGAACACGCCGGGAATGTGCGCGTTGCCGGCCAGCAGCCGCGTGCCGTCGGAGGAGAACTCGTGAACGTATGCGTTTCCATCCTGCAAACTGCGAAGGTCCATCGTCTGCGTCTCGAGAATGGCCGAATAACAATGAATGCCATCGTGATTCCAGAGGGCCGCACGAGTGGAACCGGGAGCCCATTCGATCTTGAGCGCCAACTGCTTGTCCTTCAGCGGCACCGCTGTCGTCTTGTCCGCCTTCAAGTCGTGCAACTGGAGTTTGCCATTCCAACTGACGAGCAGACGCGTCCCATCCGGCGACCAGTCGAAGTCCTGGACCGCGACGTTCTCTTTCAAACCGCTCGTCAACCGCTGCGTTTGCTTCCAGTCGGCCGTCTCGTGAATCAGCAGGCCATCCTTGACCTTCACCGCCAGATGCTCTCCGCCCGGAGACCAGCGCATCGCGGAAACGCCCTGCAAGTTATTCTGTCCAACCGCACGATATTGGATTCCCGTGCTGTCAAGGCGCTGTGTCTTTCCCGAAGTCAAATCCCAGACAACGACCACACCCTGTTCCGCCTGCACCCCGGCCGAAGAATGCACGGCCAAGAGTTTGGAGTCGGGCGACCAGCCAAGACTGAACGGCGGAACTTCAGCGAGCGACAACAATTTCAGTTCCTTGCCACCATCGGCCTCCCAGGTTCGCACCTGGCCATCGTCGTAACCGACTGCCAGTTTCGTCCCGTCCGGCGACCACGCCAGCATATTGATCAGGTCGCCGTCGCGAGCGTCCTTCCAAACGGTCGTCCCCTTGGCAACGTCCCACACCCGCACCGATCCATCGCGTGAAGCCGTCGCCAGCCACGAAGCCTCCACATTCCCCTGAGGTCGCCACGCCACGGGACCAAAGCGCCGTGAGTTCGCCTGAACGTAACCCCAATTGGTCCGATCAGCGGGCTTCCCGGCTGGCGAACACGGCCCGGCCGCATGACCGATGAGCACCTTGTGCAACAATTTCTTCTCGACATCCCACACACGCACAGCACCATCGTTGCCAAATGCGGCCAACAGTTGCCCGTCGAAACTCAAGGCACTCGCCGATCGCTCCTGAACTCCGACAGGCAAAACCGTCCATGACTGCACGTCCTCGCCGTCCTTCGCCACCAGCTTCGGAGGCCGCTGAACGAGCGCCGCCGGACTCATCGGCGGGAGGTACTCGTCGTCTATGAGGTTCTCGGCTGGCAGGCCTTCGGTGTCGGCTGGGAGGGCCTTCGCGTCACTGACTTCCCTCCCAACTCCCGACGATTGCCGCGGACTTGTCGCTTCCTTGGGGTCGTCACTTTGAACATCGACCGAATAGTTGCCAAAGAACCTTGCCACGACGTTTCCGTCTTTGTCGCGGATAGTAATGACAACGGCCGCCAGAAAAAGCAGCGCGAGTGCCACGGCTGCCGTGGCGATCAGAAACCTCTTTCGCGGAGGTACCGGTGGCGAGGCGGACAAAGCCACCGTCGCTGCGGGCAGCTCTTCGATGGCTCGGATCGCTCGCACGACGTCCGCTGCCAAAGCGAACCGCTTGCCGGGATCCTTCTCCAACAGTCGCATGACCAAAGCGGACAATGCATGCGGGACACCCTCGCGAAGCTGGCCTGGCGGCGGTGGCGTTTCGCTGTCGATAGCTCGCAGTGTGGCCACAACGCTGTCGCGATGAAAGGGTTTCTGGCCCGTGAGCATCTGATACAGCACGACTCCCAGACTGAACAAGTCAGCACGGGCGTCGACAGCCTGTCCCAGGGCCTGCTCAGGAGCTAGATAGTTTGGCGTGCCCACGACGGCCCCCGATTGCGTCAACTGTGCATCGTCGTCGTTCGCCCGAGCCAACCCGAAGTCGAGAATTTTCACGCGAGTCAATGGATTCCCGTCACTCCGAGGCTGTGAATAAATGGGACTGGCTCCGAGCAAGCTAAACGATTTCCCGGTGTCTTCAGTGGTCGGCGAGGTGCCTGTCCCAATTTTTTCACAGCCACTCGGTGGCAGGTCGTTCGGGTCTCGGAGATCCCCGCTTACCGTTTCCAACCAGATGTTGTCAGGTTTGATGTCCCGATGCGTCAGCCCTTTCGCATGTGCCGCCGCGAGACCGGTCGCGATCTCCCGAGCAATACGACAGGCCTCGGAGATCG
>JBGTHH010000413.1:0-7235 GCA_041746275.1 Pirellulaceae bacterium
GGGGCGACGAAGATTTGTTACAACGTGGGATCCGTCGGGTGCATCGCGCGTGGCGAGCGGCTAGAATGGGAGGCTGAATCGTCAGCTCTCCCTCCGACTCGAATCTGATTGGATCATGAGGCCCCCATGCGTTTCACCTCCCGCCGCGCGTACGCCACCGTTGTTCTTATTCTGCTATCGATCTCTCCCGTGGCCGCCGCCGAGAACGCGCCGCCCAAATTGAAGGGGCTGCTGATCGCGGGCGGTTGTTGCCACGACTACCCGCGACAAAACTTGATCATCACCGAGGGAGTCGGCCAGCGAATTAGTATCGCCTGGGATATCGTGCATGAAGGCGACGCGAACGGCAGGGACCACAAAGTCTCGATCTATGGCCAACCAAAGTGGAGCGAGGGCTATGACGTTGTGGTCCACAACGAATGCTTCGGCGCGATCGAGGATGTCGCCTTTGTCGAAAGTTTGGTCCAAGAGCACAAACGATCCGGTGTCCCCGCCGTCTTTGTCCATTGCTCGATGCATTCCTATCGAGCCGCCCAAACGGACGAATGGCGCAAGTTGATTGGCGTGACGTCACGACGCCACGAGCGCGTGAAGCGATCGTTGGACGTGCGCAAACTGGCCGCCGATCACCCGATCATGGCGGGCTTTCCCAGCACTTGGAAGACGCCCAACGGCGAGCTCTATATCATCGAGAACGTGTGGCCAAACTGCACGCCCTTGGCGGCCGCCCACAGTCCCGAAACGTCCTCCGATCAACCCTGCATCTGGATCAATACCTACGACAATGTCCGCGTGTTTGGCACCACGCTGGGTCACCATAACGAAACCATGATGGCCGACGAATGGCTCGATACCGTCTCGCGAGGCATTCTGTGGACCGTCAACCAACTCGGCGATGATGGCACGCCGCTCGCCGGCTTTCAGGGGAGCGGAAAGGCTCCGTTCAGCTTCGAGCATGTGGGAGGCGGCTCGCCCACCGCGGCCGATTGGACCGCCAGCGTGAAGTTCCCCGCGAGCGAAAAGCCAGTCGCGCTGTTCAATGGCAAGGACTTCACCGGTTGGGAAGGCCACACCGACAAATACTTCTCGGTTCAGAATGGGGTGATTGTCGCCAAAAACAGTGCCGACAACGCGCCAGCCGTCAGCACGTACCTGCTCACGGAGAAGAAGTATCGCAACTTCCGATTGATCTTCGAGGGGAAGTTGGTCGAGTCGAAGATGCACTCCGGCATCGCTCTCTGGGGGCAACAGTTTACGAAGGACAGCGAGACGCATTCCTACCAAGGGCATCTCGTGATGTTCCCGAGTGGCTGGGGATTCTACGATCTCTTCCGTCGCAACTCCATCTATAAAGACGATGGTCGCGCGAAGAAAGCCGATAAGGTAGGCGACTGGAATCGCATGGAGATTCTCGCGATCGGCCATCGAATTCGGCTGGCCGTGAATGGCGTGGAGGTCGCGGATTGGGAAGATCCTCAACCGGAACTCTGCGGCACCGGCCCCATCGGTTTGCAATTGCATTCCAACAAAGTTCCGCAAGAAGTTCATTTCCGCGGCCTGAAGCTGTCCGAGAATCCCGAGGATCGCCTGATTACGGTTCGTGAGTGATGCGCGACGCGTGGTTTCGCCGCGTGTGGGCCGGTTGTGGCTTGCTGCTGTTCCTGGCGACGTGGCGGCTGTGGACTGCGCAAACCGAGTTTCCGCAAATCCCCTTCTTCCAAACACTCCGCGACGTCCCGGCTTGGTGCGACGAAGTGGCTTTGGCCGTTGTCGTCGTCAGCCTGTGTGTCGTGTTGTTGACCGGAAACGAACGGTTGTGGCGACTGGCCATGTTGTCGTTCGTTGTCGCGACCGTAGGCCTGATCCTGCTGAATCAGCATCGCCTGCAAGCGTGGACCTATCAGTTCGTCGCGTTGGCGCTGGTGATGGGTTTTGGTTCCCGGGAACGGGCCGTGGCGCGGATGCGTTGGATCGTGGTCAGCATTTACCTGTACTCCGCCGTCAGCAAGTTTGATTTTTTGTTCTTACAATCATTGGGACCGGAGTTCCTCTCGACACTCATCGGTTACTTCGGGCTCTCGACCGCCGCCTGGCCCGCCGACCTGCGGTTTTGGCTGAGTGTGATCTTTCCACTGAGTGAACTGGCGGTCGGATGTGGGCTCTGCTTCTCCGCGACACGGCGCGCGGCGGTGGTCGCCGCGATTGTTTTGCATCTGCTCCTCCTGCTGATCTTGAGTCCGTGGGGATTGGCGAGCCAACCCGGAGTGTTGATTTGGAATCTATTCTTCATCGCTCAGGCCGTGTTGTTGTTCATCCCCGAGAAACAAACCCATGCAATTTCCACAATGCCTCCCGCCACGCAGCGTCGACCCGCCGATTTGATTTCGTCGTTTGTCACCGCCTTGGTGATCTTGTTGCCGCTGAGCGCGCCGTGGGACTGGTGCGACCATTGGCCGGCTTGGGAGTTGTATGCGCCGCGGACCAGCCGCGCACTAGTCGCCATACATGGCTCGGCCGTCGATCGCTTGCCACCCGCCCTACAGGATCACATGAGCGAGCTGCGCGACGATTCAGACTGGAGACAATTGCACATGGATCGTTGGTCGCTAGCCACCTTGTCCGCTCCAATTTATCCGCAAGATCGATTTCAAGTGGGCGTTGCGCTGGAGTTGGCCGAGCGTTATGACTTGAATCGAGCCATCTTCGTCACGCGTCAAGGCACCGCAAGTCGCTGGACCGGTGTGCGCGAGGAATCCACCTACCGCAGTCACGATCAATTACAGACCGCGCGCAGTCGCTTTCGCCTGAATGTACAGCCGCGACGGTTGTCGGTGGTGAAGTAACAAGGGTGAACACCGATTGCATAGAGACGTGTTCGTGTCGGAGGGCTGGAGTCAGCAGGACTCACGGGCAAGGAGCTGGCTAAACCACCGCATCGAATTGCCCACCAGCGCCGACTTCCTTGCTGAGTTGCACGGCGGCTTCGAGCAGGCTGTTGACGGCATGGCCCTGCTGCCGCTGCGCATCGAGTTGCTTGGCCGCGACGGCAATGCTGATTCGCGAATCCCACGAACCCTGTTGGGCCGCGAGCAACCCGTTGATCGCACTGTCGATGGTGCTCATGGTGGACTCTTAGGAGAGAAAACGCCGGACTCATCGCGAGCGTAAGGCATGACGCTTCCAACTCTATCGGCGGGATTTACGGATGGACTGCGTCGCGTTTTAGGAATAGTGATGACGCGGAATTGTCAAGCGGAAGCGGTTATATCAGTTAGCTGCGACCAGCCCCTCTAGCTTGGCGGAGCGATCCCAATCAAAATACGACAAAGCATTCACACCCGGAACAGTCATCCCATGCCCGAGACGTTTATCTTGATCCCCGGCCGCACCAGTAAGCAAGGCTGCGGCATCAGCGAGGGAAAATACGGAGAGAACTACCAAAGCGAGATCAATACGTTGCAGGTAGCACCCGAAGATATGACAAGGCTGGGACTTGTCGAAGGTGATCAGGTGCGGCTGACCGGCGAGTTTGGTCAGATTGACGTCGCGGTGAAGCATGCCAAGGGTGACGAACTGCCGCCGGGATTGCTCTTCATCGCGTATGGCGATCTGTCGAGCAGGATGATGGGGGGCGATACGCACGGTTCGGGTATGCCCACCAGCAAAGGGATGGACGTCACCTTAGAGGTTTTGAAACCGTAGGCGATTCGACAACGCGGGAATCGAGCACAAAACATGGCCACGACCACCGAGCAACCACCGAGCAAGACCCTGAAAGTTGTGAAGGACGCAACCTGCACGTTCTGCGGCTGCGTCTGTGACGATATCGACTTGACCGTGGATGGCACGCACATTGTTGAAGCCAAACGAGCTTGCGTGTTGGGGACGGCCTGGTTCTTGAACCATGAGGTCGACGATCGCGCGTCGTGCCACATTGATGGCCAAGCTGCCACGGTCGCCGCCGGAATCGAACGGGCGTCGCAGATTCTGGCCAACGCCAAGTACCCGCTGATCTACGGGATGAGCGATACCACGGTCGAATCGCAGCGTGTCGCGGTTAGCATCGGCGATTGGATCGGCGGCACGGTCGATACGACCACGAGTGTTTGTCATGGTCCCTCGGGGATGGCCTTCCAAGGAGTGGGCGAAGTAACCTGCTCGCTCGGCGAAGTGCGGAATCGCGCTGATATGGTGATGTTCTGGGGCTCGAACCCCGCCGAAAGCCATCCGCGTCACTTCACGAAATATAGCCTCATGCCCAAGGGCATGTTCCTGCCGAACGGGCGGAAGGACCGGACCTGTGTGATCGTCGACGTGCGTAAGACGAAGTCCGCCAAAGCCGCCGATATCTTCTTGCAGATCAAGCCGCGTCGTGACTTCGAAGCTCTCTGGACGTTGCGAGCACTCGCTTTGCAGATTGAACTCGATCCCGATCTGACCTTGGCGGAGACCGGAATATCGCTGGCTGTCTGGCAAGATCTGATGGACCGGATGAAGGCGTGTAAGTTCGGTGTGATCTTCTTCGGCATGGGCTTGACGATGACGCGCGGCAAGCACGCGAATAGCGAAGCGCTGCTCGCATTGGCGCGTGACATGAACAAGTACACGCGATTCACCTGCAAGCCGAATCGCGGCCACGGCAACGTCACCGGCGCGGACAATGTGGTCTCGTGGCGCACCGGCTATCCGTTCGGCGTGAACATGGCGCGCGGCTATCCTCGGTTCAATCCCGGCGAGTACACTTCGTCCGACGTGCTGGCTCGCAAGGAAGCCGATGCGGCGATGATCATCGCCAGCGATCCGATGGCGAACTTCAGCGAACCCGCACGGGAGCATCTCAAGTCGATCCCGTACATCGCCTTCGATCCCAAGGAAACGCCGACTACGCGACATGCGGCGGTGGCCTTCACGGTGGCCACGTATGGTATCAACGTGCCGGGCACGGTCTATCGCATGGACGACGTTCCTATTCCGCTCCGCCCCGCCTTCGACTCACCTCATCCCAGCGACTTGGAAATCCTCCAGGCGATGGAAAAACGGATCTTGGAGCTAAAGCGGCGTTAGTTCCGCCCGACCTACCGCACCGGTGTCTTGCCGAGCAGCCTGCGCAGCAGTCCAATTTGCCCGGCGTGTAGCATTTCGTGGTGCGAACAGAATAATAGTCCCCCAAGTTTCGTGGCATAGGCGGTATAGGGCATGTCGACCGGCTCGTTCAGCGTCGCCTCGTCGTAGCCGGCCATCTCGCTCAGGGATTGATCGTGTAGGCGCTCGAAGACCTCCCGAATCTCCGCAGGCGAAGGCTGATTCGCGGGATCGGGATCGGGGATGCTGCTCTTGCTGAACTTCTTGCGGAAGGCCGACGTCATCAAGTCGGTGTCGACCGGTTGCCGACCGCGAATACGGAACAAGCACAGGCCATACTGAGCCATCGCCAAGTGGCCAACCTGCCAGGCGATATGCGTGACACAACCGGCAGGCATGGTAAACCACGCGTCGTCCTCGATGTCCGCCAGTAGGGAAAGGGTGTATTGGCGGGCGAATTGAATCTGTTTCGAGGCAAGCTCGACGGGGGAGTCGGTCGACATATCGTTGGATGCCTTGTTGAATGGGCGTCGGCGGTTCATGATAGGAAACTTCCCACATTATTCCGTAGTTCCCAGGTGAACCCAAGGGCATGTCCAATACCCTTTTCAAGATTGCCGGCGGTTACGTCTACGATCCGGTCCATGGCGTGGATGGTCAGGTGCGCGACCTCTGGATCGACAACGATCGCATTATCGACCCACCGTCGGATCCATTTCTGCAGCCGGCGCGGACGCTCAATGCCTCCGGGCTGGTCATCATGCCCGGCGGTGTCGATATGCACTGCCATATCGCGGGTCCGAAGGTCAATACGGCGCGCAAGATGCGTCCCGAAGAGAAACGCAAGGCCGCTCCGGTGATGCGCACCGCGCTCACGCACAGCGGCACGATGGGGAGTGTGCCCAGTACCTTCGCCACGGGCTACAAGTACATCGGCATGGGCTACACCACGGCGTTTGATGCCGCTGTCCCGCCGCTGGCCGCTCGTCACGCTCACGAGGAATTCGCCGATACGCCTTGCATCGACAAGGGCTTCTATGTCCTGATGGGGAACAATCACTATGTGATGAAGTCCATCCAGGAGCAGGATCCGGAGCGGCTGCAAGCGTTTGTGGGTTGGCTTTTGGGAGCGGCGAAGGGTTACGCGGCCAAGCTGGTGAATCCCGGCGGCGTCGAGGTTTGGAAACACCACGCCTCGGGCAACGTCAACAGTCTCGACCAAGTTGTCGATCACTATAACGTCACACCCCGCGCCATTATCGCCGCCATGTCGCGGACGATCGATGCGCTAAAGCTGCCGCATCCCGTCCACCTCCACTGCAATCAGCTTGGCATGCCCGGCAACTGGGAAACGACACTCGGCTCGATGGCCGCTTTGGAAGGTCGCGGACACATCACGCATATCCAGTTTCACAGCTATGGCGGCGGCGATGCGGATGAAACGACGTTCAACTCGAAAGTCCAACCGCTGGCCGACTACGTCAACGCTCATGACAACATCACGGTCGATGTCGGGCAAGTCCTGTTCGGCGAAACGACCAGCATGACAGGCGACGGGCCGTTGGGTTACTACCTGCACAATGTGTATGGCGGTAAATGGTTCAGCGGCGACACCGAAATGGAATCGGGATGTGGGATCGCACCGATCAAGTATCGCAACAAGAGCCTAGTCCATGCCTGGCAATGGGCGATTGGGCTGGAATGGTATCTGCTGGTGACCGATCCGTGGCGCGTGGCGATGAGTACCGACCATCCCAACGGCGGCTCGTTCCTGGCCTACCCCCAGATCATTCGCCTGCTGATGGATCGCACCTATCGCCAGGATGTGCTCAAGACGGTTCATCCGGCAGTGCGAGCCGGTTCTGTTCTGGCCGATCTGCAGCGCGAGTATACGTTGAACGAGATCGCGATCATCACGCGTGCTGGCCCGGCGCGGATATTGGGCCTAAAGAACAAAGGGCATCTCGGCCCTGGTGCCGACGCCGATATCACGATCTATACGCCGCATGAGAACAAGGAGACGATGTTCGAGCTGCCGCGTTACGTCATCAAATCCGGGCGGATGATCATTGAAAACGGAGAGATTCGCGAGGATTTCCTGGGCAAGACCCTGCACGTGGCCCCCAGTTACGACCGCGACATCGAGTCCGACA
>JBGTHH010000414.1:0-13016 GCA_041746275.1 Pirellulaceae bacterium
TAGCGATCTCTTCCTCCTGAGGTTCCTCGACGCGATTCTCCGTGCTCGCCGCTGGAGTCCCAGATGTTGACGGTGGACTTGGTGGCGCGACTTGGGTATGGCAGCCAGCCGTTAGGCCGATCATCAGCGAAACCATCATTATCCACCAACGCGGCACAAAGTCGCCTTTCGCAATAGCCGTTCCGATGCGCGAACCGCACGCGAACGTTTAATGATTCAACACAAACTCGGCACTATTGAACAAGGCCCACAAGACATCTCCTAACGCCTCACGAGGATCGTGGGCCTTCGCGACGTACTCTCCAAAGTGCCGTGCTTCCTCGTCGCGCGGCAGCCGTGACAAGGTGGCCAAAAAGAGAGTTTCAACGCGCTGTTGATGAGTGAACAAAGAGCTATCCACACCCCGCAGGATCGCGCTCCGCTCGGGACGTGTGGCGGTGTCCAATTCCACGCCGTTGAGCAGCGTCAAGGCTTGCACGACACCGGCGTCGAATTCCGTGGCGTTCGCGCCGCGCATCCGCATCTTACTGACAAACGCGATGCGTTGCGGGTCGAACAGCCGACTACGGAGCGCCGGAAAATTGGGCAGTTCGACGGGCTGGCCACCCGCGACTTGCTCCAAACTGTCGTACAACTGCTCGGCGGTCATCGTTTTGATCGCCATGCTGGCGAACTCGGCGGGGTCCGTCACGACGTCGGAACTCTGGCTACTCATTTGATAGGCCCTCGTATTGGCCAACGCCCGTAGCAGCTCACGTAAGTCGAAACCACTGTCGATAAAATAAGCCGTCAAGGCATCAAACAGCTCGGGATGACTGCTCAGGTTGTGGTCACTCAGATCGTCGACCGGTTCGATCAAGCCGCGACCGAAGAGATGAGCCCAGACGCGATTGACGGCGGCCTTGGCGAGGTAAGGATTGTCACGTGACGCCATCCAGATCGCGAGTTGAACGCGCCGCGAGCCGGGCGCATCGGCACTCGCGGGATGACCGTCCGGATAACGCGGCGGGACAATCGTCTCCGAGTCCGGAAGCGTGACGTCGCCGACATCCAGATCGACCAAGCCAACCTCCGTCGGTCCTCGCCGGTTTTCCGCTTGTTGCAGCCGAGCGAAGAACGCGGCGAATCCCCAGAAATCCTCTTGCTTCCAGTGGTCGAACGGATGGTGATGGCACTCGGCACACTCGATCTGCAGTCCGAGAAAAATCCGCGCGGTGCTGGCCGCGATCTTTTCCGGTTTCAGTTCCAGCGATGTGTAGTACAACGCCGGTCCAGACTCGCCGCCGCCTGTCGCCACAAGAAAGTCGGAGACGATGCGGTCGTAACGCATATTCTGAGCGAATTGCCGACGGAGCCAGTTCTGAACGCCGACGACATTCTGCAGTTGTTCCAGATCCAGGCCGCCAGGGATCATGATCTGTCGCCAGGTATTCGCCAGATGCGTCGAGTGGCGTGGCGAAGCGAGCAGCCGGTCGATAAGCCGCGCGCGTTTGTCGGGTCGATCATCCGCCAAGAACTCCCGCACATCGGCGACGCGTGGAATGACACCCGTCAAATCCAGAAAGGCCCGTCGCAGGAACTCACTATCGCTCGCCGACGGTGCTGGCTCCACGCCCGCAGCCCGCCACTGCTCGGCCAACAACTCGTCCACGCGCAGCACGATTTGAGCGTGCTTGGCTGCCGATGCGGGATCGTCAGCAAACACCGGAGCGGCGACACTCCAGATCAACCAGAGCCCCATGTGCCAATGAAGTCGAATCATACCCATGCTCACGTGTTGCCGACGGCCAACGTCCAGCGAAACAGCTCACTATTCTAACGCATCATGAAGAGCCCGCAAAAGCGGCGTGGTTCCACTTGTGTCGCTCCGGCCGGTGGCGAGTGGTCGCTACGCCAATTGCCTCATGCCGCGCAGACGCTGGACGGTCTCGCGTAGCAGATCGATCGCAAAGTCGACCTCTTCGGAAGTCGTGAAGCGTCCCAACCCAAATCGCAGGCTGGCGCGTGTCAAGTCGTCGCTCAACCCCAAGGCGCGCAGCACATGGCTCGGTTCGGGATTCGCTGAAGTACAGGCACTGCCGCTCGACACGCACAGATCCCGCATGCTCATCATCAACGCCTCGCCATCGACGTCCGTAAAACTACAATTCAGGTTTCCGGCGAGACGAAGTCCTGGCACGTCGAGCGCCGGGCCGTTCAAGACAACACGGTCGATCGCCTGGCTAAGCCCCGTAAAGAGTCGGTCACGCAAGTCGGCTTGTCGTACGGTTTCCGTGGCCAACTCCGCCAGACACAACTCGACTGCCGCGGCGAATCCCACGATGCCCGGCACGTTCAACGTGCCACTTCGCCGCCCTCCCTCTTGTCCTCCTCCATCGATCTGCGGCTCCAAGCGGACTTGCGGATTACGACGACGCACGTAGAGCGCGCCAACCCCTTTGGGACCATAGAGCTTGTGAGCCGAGAAACTCAGCAGATCGACTCGAAGTTGCTCGACATCGACCGGCAGCTTACCGATCGCTTGCGTCGCATCCGAGTGGAGCAACACGCCGCGTTGCTGGCAAATCGCTCCGATCTCCGCTAATGGCTGGATCACCCCGATCTCGTTATTGGCCAACATGACCGACACGAGCAGCGTATCGTCGCGAATGGCGGCCGCTAACTGGTCGACATCGATCAACCCGGCCTCGCGACTACCGGCGGGCTGAACGGGCAGGAGCGTGACCTCAAAGCCTCGACGAGCCAAGCGAGATAGCGGGTCCAGGACGGCCTTATGTTCGGTCACCACGCTAATCACGTGATCGCCTCGGCGTCGCAAACGCTCGGCCGAGCCTTTGATCGCGAGATTGTTGCTCTCGGTGGCTCCGCTGGTGAACACGATCTCGCGCGGAGAAGCACCGATGGCCGAGGCGATCGAGGCCCGGGCACGATCGACGGCTTCTTGCGATTCCCAACCAAAGGCATGGCTGGTGCTGCCGGGATTCCCGTAATGCTCCTGGAAGTAAGGAAGCATCGTTGCGATCACGCGCGGATCGACGCGCGTTGTCGCGTGGTTGTCCATATAGACCGGCGTCGGGACCATGTTTTATTCTTCACCGAACAGAGCTCGCAAACAAATCTGCGACCACGACTCGAAGCCCTCGAGTTCCCGCAACAATTCGCCCACCGGCCGAAATCCCGACTCGATGATTTCGCTCTCGCGCGGTTGGACCGCTGGGCTGACGAGATCAAAGAGATGCACAACTCCCAGGTGTACGCGACCAACCTCGGTTTCGTCATCGTTGATTAAACCGATCAGGCGCTGGCTGTACTCGCAGTCAATCGCCACCTCTTCGTTTAGCTCGCGTTGCATGCCCTCTTGATACGGGTGCAAGTCGTTTTCCGCAGCTTCGTCGAGCGACGAGATATGACCACCAATGCCCACGCTACGTTTGGCATGTAGGCGTTTCTCGCCTTGTCCCTTGCCGCGCGTATATTGGAAGACTTGCAAGTCTCCTGACGCATCGCGATGCTGGAAGATGACGTAGGGTATGAGCTGCTTGAATCCCGGGTCCTGCTCCATTTCGTCGCGCGGGCGATAACTGGTGTGCTCGGAGCTGAGTAGCTCGTCGAAATACCGAGCGACATCGCGCGAGAAACCTTGAAAGTATCCTAGTTGGTGGAAAACGGAGGTGGGGATCACCAGGACTTGTTCGGTCTCGACCATGGACATCGGGAATCCTTTCGGGGAAGAACAGGGCGGTTGCGACGAGTTCGCAGTATACGAACTGAGCCGCCCGCCGTCACCCGTCAGAAGTCGATGAGAGGAGTGATCGCCGCTCGGTGGGACACGGCGTTATCGTGACCCCGAAGCAGGGGCCTTCAACAGCTCGTTGCGTTCGGCATCGAGGCTTTGGATGTTCGTTTCGTGTTCGAGGTGGGCTAGTTGCAGCTTATTCCACAGACTCGGGTAGACACTCGAGTAGGTCAACTGGCTGAGATTCTCAAGCTGCAGCAAGCGAACTCGGGCGGACTCGGCTAAAAACCGCTCGCGATGCAACGTCGCTTCAATCTCGGGAAGGCTACGTGGGCCGCTGCCATCGTGGTTGAGCGTGGTTGACGAAGCCACTGGCGGATTGGACGATTCCACTTGGGCTTGTCGACTGGCGATTAGTTCCGCTTCGGCAAGTCGAGCGTCTTCGAGTTGACGTTCGGCCGTCACTAACGCATGCGCGAAAGTCGATCTTGGGAGAAAACTCTGAACCGGCTCGGCCACATGGACAGGCGAGTAAGATATCGAGTATGGAAGAATGCCTATGACTTGCGGCGTTTGTGACTGAGGCGGCATCCACACGTTGAAGCTGGCCAGGTGGGACAGTTGTTGTTCGGCAAGCTCGCGACGGCGCTGCGCAACCTGAAGCTGAGCGTCGATGTCACGCACACGTGATTGGTTTACGGGGTAAACGCGACTGCTTGGCGAGGCGTTGGCCGATGGCGTGCCCCGAGAGCCCTGTCGTGCATCGCTAGCGATGGAATCGCGGAGCACTTCGTTGGCATGGGACGTCAATTGCACACCGCTACGTTCGATGCGTAACGCCGGACCCTCAAGCGGTTGCCCACCCTGCTTCGGACGAGACCGAGTCGGCCCATCGTTACCGTTAGCGAACGGCAAAGGTAGAACCAGCAAAACCAACATTAGCCAGAATCTGTGTAGCACAATATTTCCCCGGCTCTTTCCAGACGATGCCTTGAATCGGTATCGGTAACCCGAACGTGTAGCATGAGCTTCGATTGGCGAATTGACCTTTCCCCAATCGCTTGCCTTAAAAGCTAGGCCGGAACAAGGCTTTGTGCGGTCCCGGCAAACTCGCTCAAAAGCAAGTATTCACACCGCACTACAGAATGTCGAGGACCTGTTCGGGTGGACGACCGAGGCGAGCTCGTTGACCACGGACCACGATCGGTCGCTCGATGATCTCGGGATGTGCCGCCATTCGCTTGATTAATTCCGCGGCATCATCGGTCTCGGGAAGTTGCAAAGCCAAGTGCTCGCGGCGACGAATGAGTTGCAAAGGTTGAAGCCCCAACATTTTGAGCAGCCGTCGTAACTGCGCCTCATCCGGCGGTGTCTTCAGGTACTCGACGACGTCTGGTTCAACGCCATGCTTTCGCAACAGGGCCAGGGTTTGCCGGCTCTTAGTGCAACGGGGATTGTGATAGATCGTGACGCGGCTCATCGTCGGCTCCCACCGCAACGCGGTTATTTCTCACTGTCGATCGCTGACAGACTAGCGGTTGGGCTTGTCGACTCGACATGAAGCAGTCGTTGCGACTCCTTGAGGAGGAATTCGACATCCATGAACGGCTCGAAACTAATATCTTGCCAACGAATCAAACCAGTTCCGTCGATCAGGAAGGTCGCATGCAACGGTTGCTTCTCAAAGTCGTCATAGACATGGTACGCGCGAAATGCATCGAGTTCCGGATTGGCCAAGAGAGTAATCGGCAGATCCCCTTTATCGTAATTGGCGATCGAAGTCTTTAGGCCCGACAAGTCGTCTGTGCTGATCGCCACGATATCGACACCGGCTTGGCGAAAGTCTTCGATCTTGGGCGCGAAGGCATGCAACTGCTCAGCACAATGCAAGCAACCGGAACCAAGATAGAAGATCGCCACCACCGCTCGTCCTCGGTAATCCTGCAAGGCGTGCAGGTTTTCCTGGGCGTCTTTCAGTGCCCAGGCGGGAGCTGACGAGGGCTGCCATCGAAATGGACCCAACGAGTCAAGCGAGGGCCGCACGCCCGTATCTTCACGAGGCGGTTGTACCCGACGCCAATCGGTCGGATAACCCAACTCCTGAGCAATCGGTTCGAGTCGCGCGAATACGGGCGAGTCGAGTTCGAGCATGCTGGAGAGATCACGCAACTGCTCAAAGGTCTGTCGCGCGTCGTCTTTCTTTTCCGCTCGCCACAGCAAGTCGATGAGCATGGCGAGGGGCTGGACTTCCTGCTTTCGCGAATCGACATGCTTGCGAGCCTCTTTGATGGCTTCGTCCTGTTCGCCCGCCAAGAACTGCATGAGTTTGACATACATGGTGTCGACACCACGAGCTTCTTTGAGCAACGAAAATGCCCGTTTGAAATCGTTGTCGAGCACGGCTTGGAGTCCTTCGAGTTCCTTGATCGCCGGTTCCAACTCCCGCACCTTGGCATCAAACGGCTTTTTGGCATCGGCTTCGGCTTTATCGATGTCCTTCTGTTTCGCTTGGATTTGGGCTTCGCGCGTCGACTTTTCGGCGGCTTCCTTGGCTTGGGTGATCGCATCCACACGGGCTTTGGCTTCGGCCTGAGCCATCGCGGCATCAATGGCCGGGCGATCCACAGCGGCTTCTTCGGCTTTCGTTCGGGCTTGAGCGACGGCTTGTTCAATCTCCGGTTGCTTGGCTTTCAATTGCTTATCGCGGACATCAAGTTCAGCGGTTGCCTTGGCCTGGGCGATGGTGGGCGGATCCGCCCCGTTATCGCGGGCTTGCTGCTCGGCGGTCGCCACGGCGGCATCGATCTGGGCTTGGTCGTATGCGGCGGCTTCCGCCTGCTGGCGCGCTGCGTTGATGGCCACTTCAATCTCCGGCTTCTTCGCCTTGATCTGAGCTTCGCGCGTCGCGCGGGCGGCTTCGTCCCGAGCCAACGTGATCACGGTGGGCTCGACCCCCGCGTCTTGGGCTTTCTGTTCGGCGGCAGCGATCGCCTGATCAATCAGCTTCTGATCGAGTGCGGCTGCAATCGCCTTGGCTTTGGCTTCGGACGCCGCAAGTTCACTGGACCGTTTCTGTTCGTCAAGGCGTCGTTGCAACTCGGCCAACTGGATGGCTCCTGACTCGCGATCGCCGAGTCGCAGATAGGCTTGGCCCAGATACCGCAAGCGTTTGACCTGCTCGCTCGCATCGTCCGTGGGAGCGAGATAGGGGCTATGACAAAAGGCAATCATGTCGCTCCAGCGTTCGTAGTGGCTGAGTGTCTCGAACAACCGCTGTCGTCCGTAATGAAAGCTGCCGCGTTTGGCCAGCGTGTTGTACTTCGGGTGCTGAGGCAACTCGATCATGTTCTTTGCCAGATCGATTGCGTCTTGCAGTCGTCCCACATAGTTCAGATTGCGGATCAGCCATTCGTTGTTGTGTGCGAAGTTGTGGATCTGATCGGGCAAGATGCCATCGCGCATCATGTGGGCATGGTCGACACGCGCCGAAGCCTCCTGTTGCCAGACGGCATCTTCGTAACGCTTTAGCCGTGAATAGATGTGACCGGACATGTGCCACATGTGGGCAATGGCCGGCAGCGCTTGCCCGCAGTTGGCCGCCGAATGCACGGCCAGCTCCGCGCGCTCGTTGTCCCACAAGTGAATTCGGTAGTGATGCACGGGATGAAGTGGTTCGACGTCCAACACTTGCTGGATCAACGCGTCGACGGCCAGGTAACTGGAAATCGGCAGGCTATGGGAGCGGTTGTCCCAGAGCTGCAGAGCCAGTAAGGCTTTGGCCTCGACATCGTCGGGGAACTCGTAGAGCAGCTTCTCCAGGGCCTTGGTGTACTTCTCGGCGCGTTCCTTCTTTTTGTTGACGTCGGCCTTCAAGTACTCGTCCAATGCCGTGATGTAAAGTTGCTCGCGGCGCGAGGCCTTGGACTGAAACTTGACGGCGTTCTCGATAAATCCCTTGGCCCGTTTCTCGTTACCGCGGTTCGCCAGCGCCATGCCCCAGTAGGCCATCGCGCACTCGGGATCAATCGCCGCCGCTTGCCGGAAGGAACGCTCGGCTTCGAAGTACCAAAAGCCATGCAGTTGCGCGACGCCTTGCGTGATAAATCGTTGCCCGAGCGGGTCCTTGATGGTTACGGGAAAACGGACGCGACCGATGCCATCCATCAAGTAAGCTTGTTGCCGCGGCCCTTCGTTGAAGGCTTCGCCGTGACTGGAATGCCCGGCCCGTAATTCGGCCGCCACGTCCGCTTCGGCCTGGGGAGCGGCATCGGACTCTTGCCCGATCGCAACGGCTGAAGTCAGGTGGATGGCGAACAGCAGCGTCAGGCATCGACCAAAGGCGAGCCGCATGGAGCACCTCATGCGCTAAAGGGTGGGAAACGGAGGGCAGCCCTGAGACACCCGCACGATGCCGCAGTGTTCTTAACCTAGATGCCGGACGCTGGCTTTGCAAGCCAACTCACCGCGAGACGCGGAGTTCCGCGAAGGGGCTACGTCTTCAGTTTGCTCGCGACGACACGATGGAAATGCAACTGGACTTCGCGATTGACCACACGGCGAACCCCTTCGACCAAGCATCGCGGCTCGTTGTCCGCCTGCCCAATCCGAATCGTTTCCTCCAGCGACTGACCGGGAGGGACCGTGAATGTCGATTGGTGGATGATTTGATTGCCGGCGTCCAGTTCGGGAACAATGAAGTGACACGTCGCGCCGAACGTGAGCATCCGATTCGCATAGGCGTCGTGATAGGGCCTCATGCCGGGGAAACTCGGCAGCAGTCCGTGATGCAGGTTGATAATGCGACCGCCCGCGTACTTCCAGCACGCGCCCGCCGTGAGCACGCGCATGTAGCGGGCCAGGATAATGTAGTCCACATCGTATTCGTCAAGCAGTTCGACTAACTGCTCATCGTCCACCCCGCCTTGAGCATCACCGATCATGTGCCAGGGAACCCCGAACTGCTCCGCAATGCCTCGACACGCGTTCCGATTGCCGATCATCACCGTGGGTTCCGCCTTGATCTGCCCATCGCGAATCGCCCGCAGCAGTGCCAAGGGCGTTTCCTGACGATAGGTTGTACAAATCGCCAGTCGCGGCTTCGAGATCCGTTCGTCGGGCGACCAGACGCGAATCGAGAGATTCTTTAGCCGCCCGATTTCTCGCAATGCCTGGCGCAGAGTCTCGTAACGCTCGGCGGGCAGCTTGATCCGCAGCAACATGGCGAACAGCGCCTCTTCGTCGTGATCGTACATCTGCACCTCGCCGATGTTCGCTCCTTCACCAGTCACATAGTGAATGATCGGGTCGACGAGGCGGACGTTATCGGGACCGACAGCCGTAATGATAATCTGCATGTACGAATCCAAACTGGGTAGGGCACCGGAAACGGAAGTCAGGAAAAGGGATTCCCAACCGAGCTCCGGCCACGACGATCACGCGACTTGAGCCAGCACATACGGCCCCTTGGGAATCACGGCGATTGTGGCGGTTTCGCCATAGTCACGCAACGAGTCGGCGACCGCTTGCTCGATACTCGGAGCGCTCTCGACGAATAACCGGTTAATGGTCTCGGCCGGCAACCCATCACTCACGATCTTCACTTTCGCTTTCCGACGGACCTTGGCCAGTTCTTCGAGTTGCCACTGATCCATCTGGAAGTATTCCGTGCCCAGAATTCGCTCCATGAAGACCTCGAGATTCTCGTGTTCGCGAAAGAGCTGCTCGAACTCGGGACTGCCAATACCCTCGCTCAGGCAGGCGGCCAGGATGATCGTGCCTCCCTGCTTGACGATCGGCAAAGCACCGGTCATGCCTTTGACGGCTTGATAGAAGGTTGTGTCCAACGGGTATCCGGCACCGCTGGTGACCACGATGTCGACCGGCTCTGGAACCGTATCGCGAACGACTTCCCGCACCAGAGCGACTCCCTCGTGAAAGGCCTCGATCATATCGCCCGCCACAAATTTCAATGGTCGGCGTTGGGTATCAATCACGACGTTCACAATGAAGTCGCAGCCCGCTCGACGCGCGATCCAGGTATTCTCTTCGTGAACGGGATTCCCCTCCAAGATACCGCAGTCCGCCAGAGGGCTCTCGAGGAACTCGGGGCCATGCCAGACCTTGACCGTTTCTAAAGCGGCGATGCCGGGGCAAATCAGCTTGCGGCCGCCGGAAAAGCCGGCCATCAAGTGCGGTTCGATCAAGCCCGTCGTGATCTTGAGATCGGCGTTCACATAACGCGTGTCGATCCAAATTGGCACACCGCGTGGACTGTCGCCCAGGTAAGTATGCTCTTCCAGAACCTGGCCGTGGTGATTCTCGATCCGATAGCGGTTGGCGATGGTTTCGCCCACCATCTCGATCAGCTCGTCACCGTCATTCGGGCGATGCAGCCCGGTGGCGACCAGGAGGGTGATCTTTTCGCGGGGAATGCCCGAGGCTTCGAGCGTCGCTAACAGGGGTTCGAGAATCAATGCGTTGGGGACGGGACGGGTGATATCGCAAATCACGACGCACGCGTCTTTCCGCCCGCGCGCCAGCTCGGCCAATGACGGACTCCCGGTGGGGTGGTCGAGCACCTCTTGCAGAGCGGCTTCAGGATCAGCTAACGGCTCGGCCCGCTTGTACGAGAGCGTGCGCATCCCCAACCGATCGGGAAGTTCCACTTCCAGACCGGTTCGGCCATATTCCAAGCGAACGCGCATGGCGAAGATCGCTCCCGGTGAACAAGAATTCGAGGAACAGCCAGCGAGAGCCGACTACTTCCCCTTCTTCTTTTTCTTGTCGTCCGTCGCAGCCTCTTCGGTCTTGACCTTCTTCTTTTTCTTCAGGGCGAGCTTCTGGACACGCACTTTGGGCATGCCCAGGATGTTGTCCCCCTCGGACCAGCGGTCGGAAAGTTGCAACTTCTCCAGCCGTTCGGCTCGAGTCAGCACGTTACGCGACCGTAGCATCCCAGCCCGAACTTTCAGGCTCTTGTCGATAGTCATCTTTTGTCCTGTTCCTTCACGCGAGGCTCAACGAATCACACAATATACGGGTCGAGCCACTTGCTTTCAACCTCATGTCGCCAGGGACGAGGCGCGGAGGCGAATTGGAACTTGCCAGTGCTTTGTCAATACGAACTCTTCGGTTGGAGTTCCGGCTTTAGCCGGTAATTGGCAGCCTAAAGGCTGTACTCCAACTAATAGGAGCGTTCAGCGTTGGCTGAGCTGTTGACGGGCGATCTGCACGCCCATTCTCAACGCTGGATCGCTCGGTACATCAGTAGACGGCAGTTGTTGATCCACTGGCTTAGCGACCAGCGTCTCTTCGGAGCCATCGACCACCACGTCGGGCTCAACGCCTCGGTGACTGATCGGCTGTCCACTCGGTGAATAGAACTTGGCGGTCGTGAGTCGGACGCCGGCATTGATGCGACTCAGCGGGAAGATGCCTTGCACGCTGCCTTTGCCATAGCTGCGTGTCCCGACCAGGGTACCGCGACGATGATCATGAATGGCTCCCGCGAAGATCTCACTGGCACTAGCCGAATCGCCGTCGAGCAGCACAATCAACGGCACGCGCCAGGTGCCTGTGGCATGGGCTTTGTAGTCGAAATCCTCGCCCGAACTTCGACCGCGCGTCGTCACGATGGCACCTTCCGAGACGAACTTGTCGGCGACCTCCACCGAGGCGGTCAACAAGCCGCCGGGATTGCCCCGCACATCGATGATCAGGCTGCGCATGCCCTGCTGATAGAGCTTCCACAAAGCCGCATCGACGTCGCGGTTGGTGGACTTCTGGAAACTGGCCAGGCGGAAGTAACCGATTCCATAATCCGTATCGATCATCCGGACTTGGTCGACGCTGGGAACATCCACACGCAACCGCTTCAATCGCATGCTTCGCTGAGCACCTTGCGGGTCCAGCACGATCAAATCGACCTGACTGCCTTCGAGACCTTTCAATAGATCCGCGGCTTTATCGGTCGAAATGTCCTGTGTCGATTGCCCATCCACGGCGACGATGCGGTCGCCCACACGCAGTCCCCCAAGTTCAGCGGGACCGCCGGGAATCACGCTGACAATCTGCAGGGCTTGATTCTCGGACTTCAGTTCCACCCCCAGCCCCACGAAGTTCCCCTCGATCTGCGAGAGCACGTCATCTAATTGGTTACCCGTGAGGAACGCCGAATAATCGTCCAACGAAGCGACAGCGGCACAGGTCAGCTCGGCAATCACGACCGGCGCGGCCAACCGCAGGCGTTGCTGAACGCGTTGCGCCAAATCTCCCACCCGCTGTCGCACGTCGTGACGCGAATTGGCGGGGTGGCTATCAAGCTGCTGACGAATCTCCAACAGCAAGGGTCGCGAGAGGCTATCGGGAACTGTGTAATGATGGTGGACTCGGAAGGTGGGATCGGCCAGCGCGACTTCGAGTGCGACAAGGCCGCTACCGAGAAGCCGATTCCAGTCGGGCGGCTGCACGTAATGGGCTTGGATCTTCAGCAGCACCTCGCCGTATAAGTCGAGCGCGTCTTGCTCGGAAATCGTCCGGACGGTCTCCAGAAAACTCGAATCGGCATAGCGGCGAGCTACTTCATAGTGGAAGCGGGCGACCGTCAGACGTTGCTCGATTTCCTGCCGACCGGGGTAACTCTTGCGCGCCTTTTCGTAGTGCGAAAGGGCCTCTCCCCAGCGATGATCCTGTTCGAGCTGATCGCCGACATGAAAGATCGATTCCCACTCGGCGACATCGGCCAGGGCCGCCGCCGGGATGCGCACTTGGCTGTATGCTAGGGAGGGTAGCAGGCAGGCGGCAAGGAGCAGAGGTAGCGCGAAAACGCGGAAACTCGAAGTCCAACTTCGCATATCGACGTTCCATCTAAAGGGACGGGAACGACCGCTAGTTCGGCGCGAAACCACGTCGAGGAGCATGACGTGGACGGAACCGGAGCCAACGGGCGCGTTCAGGATACACAGGCAGTTTGGCTGAGGGAGCTAAGGACGGAGCTCAGCCATAAGAATATAAGTCACGTATTGCCCGCAGTCAAAAAACCCACGCGACATTTCACACGCGGAATCGGGGCAAGCGTCACAATCGGAACGAGGGTGGTGTGCTTGCTCGGAATAACCTTGCTGGAACGTGCGACCTTGTTGCGCCGGCTGTGCGTCCTGGCACGTCGCGACCTGATTTCGCAGGCCACGAGGGGCGTCGGAGAGAATAGTATGCTCGCCCCAACCCTGGGTCAAATCGATGGGTGTGGACCAAGCGGCTGGCGGTCCCTGCCAGCGTCGAG
>JBGTHH010000415.1:0-7694 GCA_041746275.1 Pirellulaceae bacterium
GGCCTCGGGTTGCGATCCTCGTTCTCTGAGTTTCACGACGACGCTCCAACTGTTGGCCACGCGCTGGTTGTTGTGCGCGGTGATCGGCGTGAGCGGGGAATGGCCACGTTAGGCCAACAGACGTGGGGTAGCGAGCGAGTCGGTCGCCGCGACGGTCGCGTGGAACCTCGCGCGAACAAACGCCGACCGAAAGTGCTGGCCCTCATGACCAAACCCCGCCGCCAATTCCAAGCCGAACTGAACGCCGCCGCCTAACGTAACCCCTTACCACCATACCGGCAGTGCCATTCGTTCCTGGAACCTTTTCTTCCGCCAGTGCCTCGCTACCCAAGCAGACAAAGTTTGGTTCGAGCAATTCGTCCTTGAAGCCGCATTGCTCCACGAGCAGTGTCTTAACGAGCTTCAGCGATTGAGAACCGACCGTCATAAATAGCACCTCGCGCAATGCACAACCATGCGTTTGGCGAAGTTACGTATCTCCGTCGTCTCTGTCTCTCCTGTTCAAACAATCTCTGGTGCGGTCGGCAAGCCGCACTAGACATTTCCGCAGCCGAACTGCTGAAGTTATTTCCTCGCTGGTCCTGATTTGCAGGACTGCTGGCGACGTTGTCTCGCGTGGGGCGCGAGGATCTCGAAAGGCGACGTGAAGGACCGCACCGAGGCCGTCGAAGCCGCGGCATCGCTCCGCTCGTTCAAAGTGCTCGATCGCGACGGCGATGGGTCGCGAGTTGGCTTCTCTCGGACGCCAGGCGAGGGCTTTGAGCAGGCGCGTCACTTTCAGGTTGTATGCCTCGCCCCACACGGCGATAATCAAAGGAAAGGAGAATCGTGGTGAAACCCGTTGAAATCATACACCGAGGGCGCGGGCCGGAGATCGCAGGTACGAGGGTGACGGTCTATTTGATCTGGGAGTTTCGCCGTAGCGGTGCCTCGCGCGACGACATCGCTCTGGCCGTGGGGCTCTCTTCGCGACAAGTCCAGGCCGCGATCGACTACATCGAAACCCACCGCGATGAAGTCGAACGCGAATATGCAAAAATCGAAGCGCGAACCGGGCAAGGAAATCCTGATTGGGTCGAGCAACGCCTGCAACAAAACCGCGAGAAGCTCCGCCGATGGAAGGCCGAGCGTCACAAGCTGACTGAGCAACAGACATGATCGGCATCATGTCGGATCATGACATCCTGGGTTTAGCCAACGCGTTGTTCCTGCGATGCCGGGATGAGTGGAGCGAGTTTTTCGACGATCTGGATGTTCGCATCGTAACGTTTGAAGATCTCGATCTGGCGTCCGACGCGGCGGACTCCGACATCTGGCGCGCGTGTCAACAGAACAATGTTGTCCTTGTCACGGCCAATCGCAACGAGGACAGCGACGAGTCGCTGGAAGCAACGATCCGCGAACACAACCAGCCTAACAGTCTTCCTGTCTTGACGATCGGCAATGTTGATGCGCTGCGCACGGATTCTGATTATTTCGACCGGACGATGGACCGTTTGATGGAAACGCTCATCGACATTGATGCGGTTCGCGGGGCCGGCAGGTTGTATATTCCTTAGCGTACGTTGCTTGAAAACTCGAAATTCATTGACGGACGGATGTCCCCAAGTCGCCGCTCCTCCCCGAGTCGCCGCTCCGACCAGACGATGGCCTCGGACGAAACGCTCGTGATCAACTTGCCGACCGTTAACGCGACCGACGACGTGATCGCCTACGAGATCGAAGTGCTGGAGAAGTGCTCGCGCACACGTGGTAGTTATCAGTTCCGCGAGAGGTCGCAACGCCATCCGTAGCTCAAGAAACGAGACCACGAGACTTCACCTCCCTTGGAAAGATGAAGCCTCGCGTCCCGGGCCGATCACGCATCTAAGGGCAATTCACATCGCGACGACGTGATGGGATGTGATCGAACGGATGGTTGTTCACGGCGGGTCGTTCGCTTAGGTAGCCGATTCCAGTTCACTGTCCAACTGGCGCAGGGCCTGCTCGACGGCCTCACGATGCGACTGCCACTTGACAACCTCCGCGGACTGCAAATCGTCGAGATGCTTCTTCACCTGTTCGCGATGAGTCTTCAACACTTCGATCTGAGTCTCCGTCGTGACTTGAGCAGCGCCCTCTTGGTTCGCAGCCCTCTCCTCGAGTGCATCGATTCGCCGATCGGCTTGGTCCAGTCTGGTCTGGGCTTGCTTGACGAACGCATCACGAGATTGCTTAGCAGCGAACTCGGCTTCCGTTTTCGCCAGCTTCTGCTCCGCTTCGCGCGTTTCCTGCTCTTCTTCGGCGATCGCCTTAGCGCCTTCCCGACGAGCTTCTGCGGTCTCGGCTGCTTCGTCCCTGACCTCGTCGGAAACCAACGGTTTCATGGTCTCGTGACGCAACGCATCCGCGGTTTCGGCCTCTTCCTCGCGGATGTTCTCCGCGACTTCGCGACGAGTCTCCTCGGTCTCGCGTCGCTCTTCCAAGACATTCTCACGCTGGGTTTGGACATCGCTGTAATCGACCTCAGTACATCCAATCAACGTAATGCCCGCGATCGCGCCCAGTCCGCAAAATAGTTTCATGATGGTCATCTTTTTGGTTCCTTCTGTGATAAGATTGTTCGTGCTTCGCATGCGTGTTATTGTCGTCAGCATCAGCTAACGGATAGTCGAAGTTTGCAACCCTCGTGCCAGTTGGATGAATTTTTGAGTTACGCTGCCAGCCGATACCGTCGCCTTGGTGAAAGGCACCGTCGGCTGATCGTTCTTCAACCAACCTGGCGTTCTGACCACCGGGCGAGACCGCGATGTGACTCAACCTGTCAGCACGGCGGAAAGGATCGTGAGTCGCTCACTACGATCACAGACGATCTTGGCCACGGCCAAGGCTGGGACCGCGATGATCGCACCGCCGATGCCCCACATCCAACCCCAGACGACGATCGCGATAAAAATCATGATCGTGTTGAGCTTCATCGAACTTCCGAGCAGTGTGGGCGTCACAATATTGGCTTCGATGCCGTTGGCCAGCAGGTAGATCGCCGGGGCGAGTAAGGCATAAGCTGCCGAATCGAAAGTCAGGATGGCGGCGAAGAAGACGACACACGTTCCGATCACCAGACCGACAAACGGAATGAAGTTCAAACAGGCCGCCATCGTTCCCCAGAGGACTGGATTCGTCATTCCCATCAGTCCCAGGCCCGAGCCAATCACGATCCCCAAGCCGATGTTGATGGCGGTACACGTCAGCAAATATCGCGAAATCATCCGCTCGACATCAAAGCATAGTTGTTCCAGATGACGGCGGTCGCGACGTGTGGGCAGGGCTCTCACAATCGACTTGAGGAAGTCATCTCCAAACACCAACAGCAGGAACGTCAGACTCAACGCGATGACTCCCCCGATCGCGAACTCGCTCGTAAGCGACAGAACCATGTTGCTCAAACGCGGCTGCTGAACCTCGACTTTTAGCGTGTCTGATTTGTCCGCACTCTCGGTCATCGCCTCCACCTGCTTCGTGGCTTCGGTGATGTCTTCGAGCGGTTGGACAATCGACCTCACTCTAGTTTCCGCAGCTCGTAACTTGGTGGGTGCGTCGTCCAGCCACTCGGCGGCTGGGGCGGCGAGTCGAAAGATCACAAACAACAGGACGCTGAACACCGTTGCCATGACCAGCGCCGCAGCGACAAAGCGTGGCACTCGCAACGTTACCAACCAGCGCATGATCGGGCGTAAGGGAAAGGCGATGAGTATCGCCAGCACAAACGGAAACATGATCGCGCGGGCGGAAAACAGGAAAAACATCACCACCCCGGCGGCGATAATCGTCAAGGCAATCGTGTGCGGATGCAGAGGATGACGAGTCTGCTGAGGAGTGCAGAGATCTTCAGGAAGCACAAGGTCCTCCCGACCGTGATCCATCACTTCGGAGGTAGCCAGGGTCTCTTCCGTAATCACCTTCATATCTCGACTCCTTCTGATGCCAAGGGGAACGGCTGTCTGGTAGCATCGGACGTGCCAAACCCTGGGCCCATCACCCGAGTTACACACACGCGAAGCAAAGCCCCGCCTTGCCGAGGTCGCTCAGCGCGCAGGCATCTCTGCGAAGTTTTGCGAATGACAGTTGGACGATCAACATGGTCGGTGATGCACCGAAACTGTTACTTTACGCTCGCGGTTTTCGCGTCACGCCGCAGCACATCCTCCTTTGGCACGTGGATTGCAAATCGTACATCTTCATTCACATACGGAGATGTTTGACCTTAACACGGGAGAGCGATGGCGATGAACGCACAAACCATTCAAGGCAACTGGAATCAACTCAAAGGCAAAATCCGTCAACAGTGGGGACAGGTTACCGAAGACGAGATGGATGAGGTCGAGGGCAATCTGGAGCAGTTGGTCGGCATGATCCAAGCGAAGACCGGTCAGGCTCGAGGAATGATCGAGGATCGGATCTCGCGTCTGGCCGAGGGAACCGCCGATGCGGCGGCCAACGCGGGGGCGTACGCGAGTGGGTTCGCTAGCCAAGCCACCGAGTACGCGCAATCTGCCGCGGCTGCGGCTCAAGAAACCGCTTCGCACGCCGCGGCAACGATTCGCGAAACGTGTCACGAAGCCGAACGGCAAGTGAAAGAAAGGCCCTTCGAGTCCCTCGCGGTCTCGTTCGTTGCGGGTTTGGTGTGCGGGGTCGGTACCGCGCTCGTCCTGCGTTCCAAATAGTCAGTGAACGGATTGCTCGGGGCAAATAGGTGACTGCGGCGAATTCTTAATTGGCGGATCGCACCTTCCTTTGTTGACAAGCTATCGTCTGTGTTGGGGGACGAGTTCCGTCTGGCCAGGCGAACATTTCCAGGAGTTGAACCGTGGATACGAATACGCAGATCCAATCAGGGATGTCTCGGACAAGTGAAGGCCCTCGCGTCGTGGGAACTGATCCACCGACCGCTTCGGACGCGGCGATGATCTGGTTTCGCCAGTACGCTCAGGAGAACCCCGAAACGGTGGTGCTCTGGGCGCTCGGCATCGGCTTCGTGCTGGGTTGGAAACTGAAGCCGTGGTAAAGCAAGCACGTCGCCAAGCGGAAAGTATCAGGAGAAACAACATGGCACCTGTGGAACACTATGACGTCGCGACTGGGCCAACGTTTCAAGTTGGCGACAAGCCAGGGCCGGGGATTTACCGTTGCGTCCAAGTCCCCGAGTACATTGTCCATATCCAAAACGGTACCAATCCCTTGCCAGACTGCGATCGGTGCCAGCCCAATACGAAAGCTCTCTATCGCCGAGTCGTCGATGAACGAACCGCAATTGGCGACGAATAGGCCACTACCGTTCCCTAACGATCCACGCCACTCGAACCATCAACAATATGTCCATCCCCACATCGCCTCAACTTCTTCATCAAGGCATGGGTGCCATCCCGCACGAGCAAGGTGTGGCCTTTCGCGTCTGGGCACCCCATGCTGACTCCGTTTACGTCGTGGGTGACTTCAACGAATGGTCCGACGAAGCGACGCCCATGGAGCGGGACGAAGCGGGTAACTGGTACGCCGATGTGCCAGACGCCCAAGTCGGTCAAGAGTACCGGTATCGCATTCGTAACGGTGAGCAAGAGCTGTTCCGGATCGACCCGTACGCACGTGACGTCACCAATTCGATTGGCAACGGCATCATTCACGATCCGCACTTTGACTGGGAAGACGACGCGTTTACGTTGCCTTCCTGGAATGAGTTGGTGATTTACGAGTTACACCTGGGCACATTTCATCGCCCCGATAAAAACCGAGTTGGCACCTTTCAAGACGTCGTGGCGCAGTTCGACCACTTGCGGTCGCTGGGCGTGAACGTGCTAGAACTCATGCCGTCCGCGGAGTTCGCCGGCGATCAATCGTGGGGTTATAACCCCGCACATATTTTCGCCGTGGAAAGCGCCTATGGCGGACCGCGGGCCTTCAAGGAGTTCGTTCGTGAAGCCCATCAGCACGGCTTCGGTGTCGTCCTGGACGTCGTCTACAATCACTTTGGCCCTAGCGATCTCGACTTGTGGCAATTCGATGGTTGGAGCGAGAACGGCAAGGGGGGCATTTATTTCTACAACGATTGGCGATCGCACACGCCGTGGGGAGACTCTCGACCGGATTACGGGCGCGGGGAAGTTCGGCAGTTCATCTACGACAACGCCATGATGTGGCTCGATGAATTTCGTTTGGATGGCTTGCGTTATGACATGACGTTGTACATGCGTTCCGTCGATGGTCAGGACGACTTGCCCGAAGGGTGGAGCTTGGTGCAATGGATCAATCGTGACATCCGAGCCAAGTATCCCGGCAAGATCATCATTGCCGAGGATCTGCAAACCAATGAGTACCTCACTAAACCCGAGGAGTTCGGCGGGGCGAATTTTTCTAGTCAGTGGGACGAGGCGTTTGTGCATCCGGTTCGTGCGATGATTCAGGCACCGGACGACGCAGCGCGGGATATCTATCAAACCGCTTCCGCCATCGGTCACCGCTACAACACGGATGCCTTCGAGCGAGTCATCTATACCGAGTCGCATGATGAAGTGGCCAATGGCAAGGCACGTGTCCCCTCCGAGATCAATGCGGAAAACGCCGCCGACGCTTTCGCGAAACAACGCTCGACGCTGGGGGCCGCCTTGGTTATGACCACGCCTGGAATCCCGATGCTTTTCCAAGGTCAGGAATTTCTGGAGGATGGCTGGTTCGACGATGCCGAGCCCCTGGAGTGGCAACGCAAGCGGGAGTTTGCTGGCATCATGCAACTGTATCGCGACCTGATTCGCCTGCGGAGAAACTTGGATCATACGACTGCGGGGCTGACCGGCCAGCACGTGCGCGTGCATCACGCCAACAATCTCGACAAACTGATCGCATTCCATCGCTGGTCGGAGGGTGGCCCCACGGATGACGTGATCGTGATCGCCAACTGTGCCAACGCCCAGCGAACCGACTATCGTATAGGACTTCCCGAGGCGGGGACCTGGAAACTGCGTATGAATACTGGCGCGAAAGCCTACGGCGCTGAACTAGTCGGCGAAACATTACGGGAACTCCGTACCAGCGAGCATCCGCACGACGGTTATCCCTATTCCGTCGAGGTCGCCATCGGGCCCTACTGTGTGTTAATCTATTCTCAAGACAAATAACCTAGCATCCGCTCACCTCGCACGAAGACGCTACCATGTGGTCGTCATTCATGGCCGAGCGGGGATGCGGCGGATGGAATGGTGAAAGCGAAAGGTACATTTTCTGGAAGTGGCGGAATGTCGAGCGATCGGGAAACTGGTGCCCTGTGGGATGACCAGTTTCGAGCTATTTTTGACTCGTCGCTGGACGCGGTGATTGCGATCGATGTGTCTGGACGCATCGTCGATTGGAGTCGTCAGGCGACCGCTACTTTCGGCTGGACGCTCGACGAAGTGCTCGGACTCGATCTCGCGAGTCTCTTGGTTCCTGACGAGTATCAGGCAGCACACCGTGCGGGCCTTCAGCGTTTCCGTGAGACGGGCGAAGCTCCCCTGCTGGGACAGCGTTTGGAATTAGTGGCACGGCGGCGAGATGGGACGGTGTTCCCGGTCGAGTTGTCCGTCACCAAGCTGCAGAAGTCCGGCAGAACGTATTTCAATGCCTTCGTTCGCGACATCTCCGATTGGCGTCGCGAGGAAGCACAGCAGAGTCGCCGTCTGCTGGAA
>JBGTHH010000416.1:0-5309 GCA_041746275.1 Pirellulaceae bacterium
AGCGCCGCCGTCCGCAACGCACAACTTAACTTGCATCGCGATCGTGCCGTGTGGGAAGAGCAGCAACGCGAGGTAACGCTGGAGATCAGCCAAGCGATCGGCGAGAAGGACCGTGCCTATGTGCTCAGCCAAATCGCCTTGAATCGGCGGTTGGCCGCCAAGGATCAAGTCGACGCGACCGCCGCGATGTTTGCTGGAGCGGAGGTCAGCCAACAGGCGTACGTGCTGGATCTGCTCTTGGATGCCCAACGACGACTCGCCGATGCCGACACGGAGTATTTTCGGTCACTGGTCGAGTACATGATGGCCATCAAAGCCGTCCACTACGCCAAAGGTTCGCTGTTGGACTACAACGAAGTCTATCTAACGGAAGGGCCGTGGCCTGACAAAGCCTATGCCGATGCTTGGGATCGTCAGCGACGGCGCATCCACACGCCCACTTTGGACAACTACATCCTCCGTTCGCCGCAGGTCAGCAGCGGTGTGTTCCCACAACAGTTCTCTTCGGGAGAACAACTACCGGACGCGACGGAAGTCACGCCGGAACACGTCGATGCACCGACGCCGCGCGTCGACTTGGATCTTCCCGAGCCGTCCTCGCTGGTGCCGGATGTTATTCGCTGAGGTCGAGCAGTCGCGCGAGTTCGTCGTCGGCAATTTGCGAGACATCTCTCAGTCCGCGTTGGCGCAGGACGGCGGAGAGAGCGGGCCGGCGGAAGCGAAAGTACTCGAAGGCCGCCATCAGGTCGGGATTCCCCGTCCGAATCACCGTGCGGTTGTGTTGTGCTGGCGGAATCCGTTCGACGTTTTGCCAGTCGGTATAGACGGTCATGCCGACTTGCAGTTCCGCAGGCATGTCCGGTCGCTCGTAGCGGCGATGTACGGTCCAGGCCCCTCCCTCGACAGGCTTCTTCAGCAGGATGAAGTGCGCTCCGATGCGCGCCACGCGAATCAACGCCTCGGGACCGGGTGCGGCACTGATTTCCAATTGCGAGTCACTTCTTAGTGTGGTCTTCACCTCGAATTGAAAAGTGCTCGGTTGATCGGCCGCGCCCAGCGACAGGAAAATGTAGTCTTCGCCGCCGGGTTGCCACGTCTGTGGAGTGATCTCGCGCGGCGTGCGCACCATGATTCCCGCGAGCGAGAATTGACGAGACGGTGGGCCGTTTCCAGCGCGGTTTGTGGCCCGCACACGCGTGGTGACAATGAAGTCGCCGCGAACGTTTTTATGCACGAGCACGCCTCGCAAATCGCGATACCAACTGCTGGTATAGGGAACCAACGTCATCCAGCCCCGCGTCGTGCGATCGATATCGAGGCTTTGCAATTGATCCGCGCCGGATTTCTCCACCTGATAAACGCGCAGCCAGCGCGCCAGCGTCTTAGGATCGTCAAACTCGTCGCTCAGCACGGCGAGATCATCCGTCGCAGTCGACGCTTTGGCTGTGCCGTTCGGTGAGGGTGTCGGAGACGGCGGGCTCGTGGGTGATGGTGAGCTGGTAGATGATGCTGGCACCGAAGGGGGCGGATCGGCGACCATCGGTTCTCGATCGTTCAACACGACCGTCGCAGCGTGAAGCCGGTTTTTTAGTGTCATTAGGTCCAAAAGCGGTTCGATCTGCACGTCCGTGAAGCGTGCGATTAGATCGGGCCGTCCGTTCGCGACGCCCGCCGAGTTGTGTGTCGCGGCACCCACCGCTTCACAGGCTGGCCAGTCGGTGGAAGCCATCAGCCCCACCTGGACTTGCTCAGGTAAATCAGGTCGATCAAGTTGCCCAAGCTGTATCCAAACACCAGCATTCTGCCTCGCCCAAAGTTGAAGTGTCGATCGAAATCGCGCGACGAGCAACTCGGCTTCCGCGTCAGTCGCATCACGACGGTCGATTCGCGACTGACCGTCCACCGTCGACATGTTTTGAAACTGCCACCCGCCCGTGAGCTCGGTGACGCCCAACGTATGAAAGACGAAGTTCTCGCCAGCAGAGTTGGCATCTGCCGAGCGAATCAAGAGCCCGGCCAATGAAAAGGGTACTTCGGGGATAGTTCTTCCGTTGCGACCGGACACGTGAATCTTGGCCCGAGCCACAAAATTTCCTTCCGCTGGGCGATACAAGAGTCCTCCGCGAAACGCCTGATACCAGGCATTGGGTCGCGGCATAATCGTGATCGCTCCAGAAACGGAGTCGATCTCCACCGTTTCAAATGGATCTTGAGCGGCATTCGTGCTGGAGAACAACTGTTGCCAATCCGTTGGGCTCGCGGAGACACTCGCTGCAGGTGGCCGGTGGCCGGCCTCCGAATCGGGCACGAACGGGGCGTTGGTCGAGGTCGCTGCCGCGTCAAGCGATTCGGCGGTGGTGATCGTGGCAGGTGGCGCGTGTGATTGTGATGTGGTCACGGGACTCGGGGATCGATCGTCCGCCGTATGTGATGGTGTGGGTTTGTTCGACCCCAGGCACCCGCTCATGACACACACAAACACCATCAGCGGAGTGCCGTAATACCAGCGGCTCGGCACTCCGCTTCGTTGTTCTCGCGATGGCACCTCCGGCCTGTTAGTCCTCGATCGTCTCGCCCAAGTCGCCATCGCTTTTACCTCAGCTCGCATAAAGTACGCCTCGTCGCGCCACCTCCTCCGCGAGATCATCCAGCCAATCGAGCAAGTGGTCATCCGCCAATATCGTATCGCCTTCGTCATCGGCCAGCACCCCGTCGACTTGCTGGGCAGTTAAGGGGGCGGGTGTCGCCCCAGCAGCGATGCTCGAATCGGCGACTGGCCCAATCATTTCGATCGGCCAGTTCTTATTCCTAGCCTTACGGGATGTGGCAACCACATCACCAGACGCCGATAACTTCTGGTTCGTCGCTTCTGAATCGCTTAAACCATCCCGGCATGCGTGGTGCGTTGCTCTGGCACCATCACTATGCCCAATTCGTGGCCGTGTTCCGTCACGCGGAGCATGACCTACTCGCTTCGATGAACGCCCCTTTCAGGGTCGAATGACCGGGGGTATATGCCATTCTCAGGGCGTTGCCCTGGGCTGACAGAAGGAACCTTTCAGGCTCAAAGTCAAAGTCAAAGACGAAGACCGTAGACCGAATGCGTCGCGGTCTCTCGGCGTGGAAGGTCGGTTTTCTCCGGTATCGAAACGCGCTTTTAGATCTCTTGTGATCTCGATCAGCGATCGCCGGTGGCGGCGTTGAGCGGCAGGACTTCACCCGCACCAAACACATCGACGATCAGCGGACGCTCGTCGGCGAGACGCCACGTTCCATCCAAGACGGCTTCACGAGAGTAGAAGGCGATCCGGGCCGAACCGGATGTCGCGAGGCGACTCTCGAACTGCCGATCCCACAAGTAAGTGTGGATGGCGAGTCCATTCGGTGGATCGAACTGATGCACGACGCGACGGGGCTTCATCGTATTGGGCAGCAACAGGTGCGTCTTGATCGATTGAACCCCCAACGAATCCGGTCCGTGCAGTTCGACAATCCGCAATTCCCGCGTGGCATCCGGCCGGTCCACGTCCCGCGAGTCGATCTTGATGCGCACACCGGAGATTCCGGGCAGGGGTTGAAAATCCGCGAAGGAGCTGTCGTCTTGAAGTTGTTCCGTGAGAGGAATAGCGAGTGTCGGCTGAGTTTCGTCAAACTTCATCCAAACGCGAATAGAGGCCTGTCGTGCATCGTGAGGCCAGTCGATGGCAGTCCACTGCAGGACGGGTACTGGCTTATTCGGCTCGAAGTTCGTGTCGTAGAACGTATAGGTTCGCGGTTCGACTTGAGATTGCGACACCAACGGCGTGACCTCAATCCAGACTTCGGCGGGACGCGGCGTGAAGTGGCCGTACTCGGCTTGAATCGAGACTGGGAACGTGACCGCTCCTCCACGACTCGTGGGGCGATGTGCTCGGACCAGAAACTGCCGCGCATCGCCGCGCCGCACTAACTTACTGATCACCGGAAAGCCATCGTCGTAAGGCCGCGCGACAATGTCGGTGCCTCCCTCCGTCACGATCATCTCCAACGCCTCACCACCGCGCAGATCGAATGGCTTTTCTAACGATTCGAATCGCACCGTGTAGGGATTCGCGCGATCCTCGACCTCATCGATGACCACGGGAGTATTGAGTCTGACGAGCGGTTGGCTATCGCTGACCGGCCCCAACGCGTCACCTTTCGCCGTGTTGACCAGGTAGCCGCCCAGGGAAAAGCGATTCCGCAAGGCATCCAACAGGTCTCGACCGTTCTCGACGTTGTGGTATTCGCCTTGCGACTGCGAGGCGATCGCGCGGAACTCCTGCTCCGCTTGCGCGGCCTCATCATCCGCCACTCCAAATCCGAGGATAAACACCGGGATCGACTTGCCGGTCAAGGCGTTCAACACATCGCGTTGAGTCGAGCGTGAGCTCGGCCCAAACGAGCTCGTGGGTGGCGAGAACTGGTAATTCACTCCGTCCGTGATGACAACGATGCTCTGGTCCGTGTCGCCGTCATCCACGTCGAAATCCGCGATGGATTGCGTGATTGCCAAGTACAGAGGCGATTGCCCCCAAGGTAAGACCGATTTCATCCGTTCGACCACCTTGCCACTCTCCACCGAATCGAATCGTCCCAAGGGGAGAATCAGTTCCACATCCGCGCTGGGAGAGAGATCATCGGGAATCTCTCCCGCATAGCCGGACTGTTCCAAGGCTTGGGGCGGTTCCGACTTGGTCCAGCCAATGCGATGTCCAAAGAACCGCACTCCGACGCGGGCATCGGTTCGCGCGGCGAGCTCGTCGAGCATGGTCGCCAACGCGCTCTTGGCCAGATCCAGTCGCGGCAAGGCATAATCGCCAATGGCCTCGACTTGAATGGTTTTCGCCATGCTGGAGGAGCAGTCCAGGATGAAAACAATGGAGGATCGCTTGGGCCGATCACCAAAGAGTGTGACTTGAGCTTGACGCGACGTGTGAGGTTGGTAATCGATGCGGAGGCCACCGAGTTGCTCAACGATCAAGGGTGTCGTGTATTCATGACCGCGAAAGAGCGTCACGACGTCGAACGTTCGACCAGCACCGGTTGGTGGATCGCCATGGAACTGGACGATCTCGGGCGAAGTACTGAGCGGCAAACGCACGACGGGACGCTCGCCGTTTAGCGGACCTTGGGGGGCGCGGACAAAGACGGTGGCTTGTCCCGCATTGCCTTGAGCCTCCGCGTCCTCGCGCGTCGGGGCCGCGGGCGCGGCGACCGTCACCGCCACCGAAACGGGCGACGTGGGCTCCATTTGCACCTCGGCTTCCGCCGACACTCGGAGCGCGCCG
>JBGTHH010000417.1:0-7788 GCA_041746275.1 Pirellulaceae bacterium
TATCGTCACGAGTACGTTCAACGATCCGCAAGTGATCCGCGAGTTGCCCGTGCCAGTGGAAGTGGGTGGCCAAGCCAGTGTCCGCCGAGCGGCACAGGACTGTGACGTGCTGTTGGTTAGTGGTCCCGGCGAGTTGGCTGAGTGGTTAGGCACACTCGGTCGGCCGTTGTGCGTTTTCGTCGCGCATGGAGATGGAATATTCACACGCCGGATCCTCGATCAATGTTCTCCCGTGATTGATCACGTTGTGGCAGTGAGCCGCCGCGCTCAACGCGAAGTATGTCAGAGCTTGCCGAGCACGGTCATCTACAACGGCATCGATACGGCTCACTTGACTCGCTCCGATCAGCGTGACGACATTCGCGCGCGATTCGGCTTCGCGCCGACCGACTTCGTTCTCGGCAGCGTGATGCGACTGTCTCCGGAGAAACGCCCCGAGCTGTTGATCGAAGCGATCGGCAAGCTGCCGCGTCAGTTCAAGCTGCTGCTGGTCGGTTGGGGTCCGCTCCAGCAAAAACTGCTCGATCTGGCCAATCGAATCGCGCCGCAACGCTGTGTGATTACACCGGCCAGTGGTTATCTGGGTGATTACTATGGTGCTTTCGATGCGTTTTGCTTACCGTCGGAATCAGAAGGCTTTGGCTTGGCGACCTTGGAGGCGCTCTTTTGCGGGGTGCCGGTCGTCACCACCGACAGCGGATTCGCGCCCGAGTTGTTGCTCGACCGAGTACATTACCTCCAGTGTGCGGGCCACGCCGATTCGATCGCGGAGTCGATGAAGATGCTGGCCGGCCATCGGCAATGGGCGTCCGGACTCGCGGCGGAAGGCCGATCGGCCGCCGAACGGTTTGGTTTCGCCAAACGGATGTGCGACGAGTACGAAACGCTGTTGCTGCGACTTGCGGCCGCAGCCAAGAAGTAGATTTACACCAGGACACTTCGCCGATGCCCATCGGTTCCTATGCCGCTGTCCCCGCGCTGACCGAAGCGTTGTTGCGATCCCAACCACGTTCCGTCCTCGACTTGGGAATGGGGTTCGGCGGCGGCGGGGTCATCGTCCGCGAGTGGCTGGACCTGGGCATCCGAACGTGGAAGACCTACCTTGTCGGCGTGGAAGCGTGGGCCGACTATCGGAATCCGGTGTGGGATTTGTACAACGTCGTCTACGTGCAAACGATCGAGGAGTTTCTCGCGTCCAACGATGAGCCATTCGACGCCATCCTGTTCAACGACGTGCTGGAGCATTTCGAAAAAGAGGCGGGTCGTGCGGTGTTGGAATCTCTGAAGTCTCATGTCCGCCAAGGAGGTAATCTGTTCGTGGCGACGCCAGCGGCATTCTTTCCTCAAGCCGCCGTGTATGGCAATCGGTGGGAACAGCATCGCTCTTTGTGGACCGAGCCCGAGTTGACGGCCCTGGGATTTCGTGTCGAGCGAACGGGCCAGCCGGAACTCTGCTGTGGCGAGAGTCTGTTTGCGCGATGGCGACGGTGAGTATGATCCGTGGATGTGACAAGCGACGCACCGATTTCCGAAGATGATCGCCGCGGCTTGGTTCAGCCCTGGTTGGTGTGGGCGATCTGTACGGTCGCCCGATCGGGAAGCTCGTGGCTTTCGCAACTGGTCGCCTCCACCGGCATCATGGGACACCCGGACGAGTACTTTTTGGGTTGGCGTCAACAAGCAACTCGATTGGGACTGACCGGTTCCACGGCCTTCCACGACTATTTGACGTTCGTGTTGCAACATCGTTCGACATCGAACGGTGTTTTCGCGGCCAAGGGATCGGTCGAGGAAATGCAACCGTTTTTCGATTTCTTTCCGAACGCTCCTTGCGTGTGGCTGGTGCGCGAGAACAAGATCGAACAAGCCATAAGCTGGCACCGCGCTCACGATGGCGGAGTGTGGACGCGCACGACGACTGCCACCGAGTGTCGACGGTTCGAGTTCTCCGTCGAGCGAGTCCTGTACTTCCACGACGAGATTCTTCGTCGCGAGGCGCTGTGGCACGAATTCTTTTCGCGTCATGCTGTCCCGCCGCTCGCTTTAACCTACGAACAGATCTGCGCCGCGCCGTTGGCCGCCGTCCAATCCATCGCGGCTCATATCGGCCTGGATGCTTCAGCCGTGACACACGTTTCGTCACCTTTGCAAATCGTTCGCGACGAAACAGACTCCGCCTGGACGCGTTGTGTTGAGCAAGCCCTTCGATTACGCAACGCCAAGCCGCTAGGTTCCTCGCCCTGACACTGACGGTCTCTAGGGGCCGTACGAGTTTCGCGGCCCTTTTGGAGTGCGTGCGACTTGTCGCCGCTTTCCCATTTTAGACGCAGCTTTTGGCAGTCGCGAGGCTTGTAAGTAGCTGCGCGACGGAAACGAAACAAAAGCGGTGACAAGTCCCCGCACTCCAAAACCGAATCTCGTAACGAGTTCGCCGAGTGGATGACGATCGAACTGTTGACAAACGACGATTTGTCCCGTTAGCATGACGGCCGAATTGCCTGCGCTGACTGGACAACTGGAAGCCGGCGCATCCCATACGTTTGGATCGCCCGGCTTATTTCGTTTCTTGACTCACTCTGCCGAACTGGACTCCCGCAATGCAACACTGGCATCAAGACAACTCGCAATCGATCGGACGGACGCCTCTCGTCCGACTCAATCGCATCACGGATGGCGCGCCGGCGACGGTGCTCGCCAAGATCGAGGGCCGGAATCCCGCGTATTCCGTGAAGTGCCGCATTGGCGCGGCCATGATCTGGGACGCGGAGGAAAAGGGGCTGCTCGGTCCGGGCCGCGAGTTAGTCGAGCCGACGAGCGGCAATACGGGGATCGCGTTGGCGTTCGTCGCCGCTGCCCGCAACATTCCGTTGACCTTGACGATGCCCGAGACGATGAGTTTGGAGCGACGCAAGCTGCTGATTGCGTTTGGAGCCACACTGGTGTTGACCGAGGGACCGCGCGGGATGACGGGGGCGGTGGCCCGCGCGGAGGAGATCGCGGCATCCGATCCCGAGCGTTATGTGCTCTTGCAGCAATTCAAGAACCCCGCCAATCCGGCGATTCACGAAACGACCACCGGTCCCGAGATCTGGGACGATACCGATGGGGCGGTGGATATCTTTGTATCGGGAGTCGGCACGGGAGGTACGATCACAGGCGTGTCGCGGTACATCAAGCAAACGAAAGGGAAACCGATTACGTCGGTGGCTGTCGAGCCGACGGCGAGCCCCGTGCTTACCCAGCAGCGTGCCGGAGAGCCGCTCAAGCCGGCGGGACACAAGATTCAAGGGATCGGGGCCGGTTTTATTCCGGACATTTTGGATCTCTCGTTGATTGACGACGTGGAACAGGTGACGAACGAGGAGGCCATCGACTACGCTCGCCGACTGACTCGCGAGGAAGGTATCCTGGCTGGAATCTCCTGTGGTGCCGCCACGGCGGTGGCCGTTCGCATCGCCAAGCGTCCCGAAAACGCAGGCAAGACGATCGTCGTGATCCTGCCGGACTCGGGGGAACGCTACTTGAGCTCCGTGCTCTTCGAGGGCGTCTTCGACACCGATGGTCATGCTCGCTAAACATGCTCGCTAGACATGCCCGCAAAACCATTCGGAGAGCATCCGATGAATTACCATTGCCGAGGGACAAACGTACTCCGCAGCCTCGTGATACTCATTAGCCTGTTCGCGGTGGCTGCCACGGATCGCGTTGCGGAGGCGCGCGATCGAGCGGAACTTGTGGTATCGAGCGACTTCCCCAGCGGCAGCGGTGAGCTAGTCGAGATCGACCAAAGCTTGCGACGCATCAAACTTCGACCCACGCAACATGCTGGACGAGGCTGGGCGTGTTGGTGGTATGTCCGCGTGGAGGGCATTCAACCAGGGGAAGTGTTGACGTTCGAAGTTGGTGAAGCGCCGTGGTCCACGCCTCGCCAAGCCGTCTATAGCACGGACAACAAAACATGGCGACACACGGCCCCTGGCACTTCGCAAGGTGCTTGGATGACTTATGAGCAGCAGGTCGATGCGCCGGTTGTGTGGCTGGCTTGGGGACCGCCGTTCACGCTGGCGGATGCGACCGAGTTGGTTCGAGCTGCCGAGGAAATGTGTGACGCGGCGCAAGCGTTCGAGTTGTGTCAATCGCACGCGGGACATCCCGTACCGGCGCTTCACGTGCAACACGCTGGGGAACTTCCCGCATTCGGGGTCTGGGTCCAAGCTCGGCAACATGCCTGGGAAGCGGGATCAAGCTGGGTGTGTCGCGGGTTTGTCGAATGGCTGACCTCCGACGATCCACGTGCCGAGCGTCTGCGTCGATTAGCGTCCTTTACGGTGGTGCCGATCATGGACGTCGACAACGTCGTCTTGGGCGCGGGCGGAAAGAACCAGATTCCCCACGATCACAATCGGGATTGGAGTGACCAGCCTCACTGGCCAGCCGTGGCCCGGGCGACCGACGAACTGCGGAAACTCGACGCTGACAATCGGCTCGATGTCTTCCTGGACCTCCACAACCCAGACGCCAGCACCTCGCGTCCTTTCTTCTATGTCGCGCCTCGTGACCTGCAGAGCGATCTGCGGCAGCGCAATTTGGATCGCTTTCTGGCGGCGACTCGTATCGAAATGACGGGACCGCTGAGCTTTGTCGGCGAGGTCCGCGAATCGGGGGCCAACTACGACAAGCAGTGGCGGCAGATTAGCAAGAACTGGGTGACGTTGAATAGTCGCGAGCATGTCGTGGCAACCACGCTGGAGACGGCCTGGAATACCGCGCACAGCACTCCCGACGGATACAAGACGGTAGGCCGACAACTCGGATTGGCTCTGGAGCGATATCTACAACTTGATCCCCGTGGCCAAGAACGAAAACCGGGTCAGTGAGGTCACTGACCCGGCGACAAACCTCCCACACGGGGGTGTAGGCACGTATCGGTTTAGTAGCGTGCTTCAAAGCGTGCCACGAAACCATCGAACGTCATGGTCGAGTCCATGCCGATGAAATTGTTCGTATGCACGGCTTCAATCCATTCGTCGGTCTGGACCACGTTGGTCCAAGCACTAAACATATAGCCGCCACTCAGGCGGAAGTTGCCGCAGTGGCTCACCCGCGAGACGCCGAGTTCTAGGTCCCACATCGTGACGATTCGGCCAGCTTCCCAACCAGTGTTGACCACATCCGGATCAAAGCTTTGCGTTTGACGGAACGACGTGTTGAACTCGCCTGGCACAATGTTGCCGGTCATGTTGGCATAGCCGAACCACTGGCCAGCGATCGACATTTCTCCCGCCAACCCGAATCGCAGGCCGATGCCCGTGAAGTCGATGTCGGTGACCACTTGCTCGGTGCCCGTGCCCGCGAAGTCCGCGCGGAAGTTCTGCTCCTGCTGAGCCAACCGAATGCCGAGCAGCCAACCGAGTTGGAAGTTCGCGTCGTTGTAAAATAGCTTCTGGAGATCCAAGTCGACAATGTCCATCGAGATATCGTACTGGGCATCGGCTTGGACGAAGTCCTGAGCGGCGTTCGACGTCGATGGATGCGAGACCAACGAGTGGACGACGTACACGGGGTTGTTGCCGCGCAGAACCTGATCGGTTGTGCCGCTCTCGAACATCGTGTAACGAGCCGAGAACTTCGTGCAGTCATTCAAGTAATAGTTAAAACCCGCGCGGAACGACGGTTGGAAATCCATATCCGCGACACCGACTTCGCCGACTTGAACGCGCGGAGTGTTCGGCGGTACGTTCGGGCCATTGAAAGGAACCGCATAGGCCACTTCCGCGTCCCGAGCTCGTAGATACAGGAAATCACCGAAGAATTCCCAAGCGTGTGCATCGTGCCCCTTGCCTTTGCCGCCCTTCGTGTCGCAACAGTCGTTGCAGCTACTGGCACAGCCCTTACTGCCACAACCACCGTTGTGTGATGCTGGCATCACATGCGTTGGATAGGACAGTGCCGGGGAGGCCGGAATGAACGCGGCCGGTGCCCCGAATGGCGAACCGCCCGTCAGGTTGGCGGGCATAACCGCAGGCTGGCCCATCGGAACCATCCCTGGTTGGACTTGCATTCCGGGCCCCAACCCAATCTGACCCGGATACTGTGCTTGAACACTTCGACTGCCGAAGCTGATCGCGATCACCGTGACCGCAAAGAGAAAGAATCGTGTTTTCATGGAAACATCCCCCAATGTGAATTTGCCTGATAATCCAATCGACCGGTGTTAGCCGCAAATCGAGAGCATTTGATACCGTCGACAAACTCACCCTGAATTTCCTGCTCGACGCACGCGTCGCAGATTATCAGGAAGGATCGCAATGTGGGTAGATTACATGCGTCTCATCATGAGATTCACCCGAAAAATGCTAGCTTCAGGCGGCCGGTTGATTCGCGAAAAATCAAATCGCGAGAGCGCTTTCGAACCAAGGGTTTGACTCAAGCCATGCAGAAATCAGCAGGCTTGGGACGCAAGCTGGGAGATACACCGTTAAGGACTCGAATGCGCAGAAAGAACCCGAGCCAACAACGTTGCGCTTGAGTGGCGATTAGATAGCTAAGCCAAGACGCTTAGCCGGCACCCAGGAGGCGGGTACGAATGGAGCGGCGTTCAGCTCGAAGGCGAGCGCGTCGCTTGGTTTCACTCGGCTTTTCGTAAAATTCGCGCCGCCGCATTTCCTTCTTGATACCGCTCCGCTCCACGAGCTTACGAAAGCGGCGAACTGCTTCTTGAATCGATTCGCGATCACGAACAAGCAGACGAACCATTAACGACTCCTATTTCCTTGTGGCTGGGGACCGGGACGGCGACCTTGCGGCTCATATAACCCGCCGACGTCGCCTGATACCGAGTCTCGCAGTTTATCGAACAAGCTGGCACCTGTCCAGAAGGTTTCATGGGCTGAACTGCCTGGATTCCGTGGTCGGTAAGGTTGAGTGCTACGCCAGGCTTGCGCAGATCGTATAATTGGACCTTCACGCCGCTGCACAAAGCTCATGGTGGGAATAAACCGATGCCAACTAAGACGAAGACACTGCCAACCACCTCTCGCTCGCGGCGACCTGCCGTCCGACGCACGAAGATCCGCGAGCAGCGGCCCACCTCTCTTAGTAGTAAACGGCTTATGACTTCACCGGAAGCTCAACGTTCGTTGATCGACGATATCGACGACCGCCAAGAGGCCTTGCTGAGTGAACTGGAGGCGTTGAACGCCCGAGTCGAGCAATTGTTGGACGAGTGTTTAGCGAGTCGTGACCGGGAGCGGCTGGCCGAGGCCGGCGACAACGCCGAAACTACTCCCGCCGATCCAGGTGCCCCGATTTCCCAATGGCCCGCAACAGCCTCAGCCCTACAAGAATGCTGACCACGCATCCGCTGACTCCCAGAATCGAGAGTCGTTCGATTCCCCAGTAGTTATTGTCGGGGAAGAGCAAGGGTGGCACCTGCTGACTCAGCATCAGCGAGGAGCCCAGGAATAGCGAGCTGGCCATCATCGCCAACACCAGGCGATTCACGGAGGGCCCCAGTCCGCGATGATCCAAATGCACATCAAACTTTCCGGCTTGGATCTGTTCCAGGATCTGGCCTAAGCGCCGAGGGACGATTTCCGCCAGTTGTTCCAGTTCGAAGTAAACTCGTCGCAGCTTTCTCAACTGCCGCTTGGGAGACATTCTTCTCAGCAACATTTTGCGTTGAAACGGCCGCATCACTTCCATCAGACTAAAACGCGGACTGAGCAGCTTGGTGGTACCTTCCAATGTCACCAACGTCTTGATCAGCAACGCCACTTGGGGCGGCAG
>JBGTHH010000418.1:0-3351 GCA_041746275.1 Pirellulaceae bacterium
CAACGGACTTGGCACATCGCTACCGGCGATTCGATTCGCGATCAGTTCGTGCGTATCGCGGAAACAGCACCTTAGTTGACAGCACCACGATCCATTAGAAGTCCCCGAGCACCTCGCCGCCGTTGCGCGTTCCCAGCCCACGCCACGTTTGGAGATCCACTGTCTCGGCGATGGAACGCACCGAGCCGTCCATCAGCAGCGAGTTGACAACGCCCGGGTGGTAGCTGCGCGAGGTGATCACAGCGTAGGTTGTGTCCGTTAAGTTTCGTCCCTCGCGACTGCTGGAGACGTCGATATCATACGTTTGACCGCCAGCAACGTGCGGAACGATGGTATTGGGGGGAAAGGTCGTTGTGAAACCCGTGTGGATCGCACGACCGCAAACCCACTCGGTGTGTCCGTTCTCAATGGACCAAGCCCCACCGCTGACGCTACCGGAGACGGCTGCGGGCGACGCAGGTGGCGTGGTGGGCAACGTCGAATCATGGAATCGAGGGTTAAAGGCTTTGACTTCCGACATCGCCAATGTGTTACTCAAACCGTCGGTGAACGACGCTGGCGAAATCCGCCCATTGGGTGCAAATGCCCCACCACCGTCCTGTCGCATGACCGGGTTATAGACTTGGTACATGCCCACATTCAGGCCGTAACACAAGGGATAATGCTCGGCGAGCCCTGTCGAGGCATTGATCCGTTGTCGGTCCCGTGGGTCGCTAGGACAGAGCAGCACCGGGATCCGCAGGGCCGCCACGCCATTGGGTGGAAACAGGGCCTGATTGGGGCCAGTATGATAACCCACCGAGAAATTGATCAGGCTGTAGACGTTGTCGCCTTCGAGAAACGGGAGGAGAAAGGCTTGTCCCGACCAAGGCTGCCCACTGGCTCCCCCGTCCGTGATCGACGACGGAGGGAACACGCGGAAGGTGTTCTCGTAGTTATGCAGCGCCAAACCCAATTGTTTGAGATTGTTCTGGCAGCTCATGCGACGAGCCGCCTCGCGAGCCGCTTGCACGGCGGGCAAAAGCAGGGCGACCAAGATGCCAATGATGGCAATGACCACCAACAGTTCGACTAATGTAAATCCACTTCGGACCTTCATGACGCAGCCTCCTACAACATGGGCGGGGTGTGTTGGCGGGTGTCGCAAGGACCTTTGCTGGCGCTATTAGGAGGCTGGCTAGTGGTCGAATTCGCAACCGGAGAACTGATAACAATACTCAGTCTCAATAAGCAGAGGATAGTAGCGGCGGCAGCGGCCGTCAAGGACTGTCACGCGAATTTCAAGCGGACGGACAGATGCTCGATCTCGCGTTTGTTGCGGGGGTTCGAGAACGGAGGAACGCGGACTTCAAGTTGACCACGCGACTCGTCCGGACTTCCGACACGCTCTCACCGCCAACTCAACGTCTGTGAGTCTCCGCGAAAATCGATGGATGATTCTGCGCGAAGGACACGCGATCTTCCGTAGCATGTGATAAGAATCCCACACCGAACATCTCCAGCAGCGTGCCGCGAACGTAGTGTAGATTGATGATTGCCAAGTTATAATCGACGAGCGAACGCAGCATGGAGGTTTCGGCTTGCGTCGCTCGAATCTGGGCCTCTAGCACATTTTCGATGATTGCATCGCCAGCAACGTGACGTTCGTGTTCCGCCCGTAGACGGATCTTCGCGGCATCGCGACTGATAGCCAGTGACTGAGTCACGCCGTAGGAGCGATCAAGCTCGGTGAACGCCGCATGCATTTGAGCAGTCACTTGCTGTTGCAGCTCATTTTTCAGCGCGTGGTCCCGGCTCAAGCGGAGTTCTGCGTTACGAACGGCGGCGTCCTCGCGACGATCTCCCAATACTTTGCTGAACTCGATGCCAACTTGCCATGTCTGCAGAGCCGCGGAAAACGCTGTGTCTCGATTCGTAGGATCGCTCATAGGGCCCCGATACTGCCCGACGACATCGACCTTCGGTCGCCGCAGATTTCGGGAGACCTTGAGTTCTAGATCGCGCTTTTCGATATCGATGCTCTGCATTCGCAACTCGACTCGCCGAGAGTGAGCAAGACTCAGCGCTTCATCCCAGTCGAAAAGTAGCTCCGCTTCGAGCGGTTGAGCAGTCGGTCGAATTAGGCTGCCATCGGCAGTTGGGAGCGCCAGCAAGGAACGAAGCTTCGCTTCAGCGCCGTAGACGCCCGATCCTCCCGGACCACCTCCGCCAATTGCATTTTGCACGGCAGCGTCGGCCGTGTAGTATTGTTGCCTTGCGAGCGCCTCGACGTCCGGTGGACTCACCTGTTCGGCAACTCGAGTCTGTTCGAGCAGCCATGTTTGTCGAGCGTTCTCCAGAGCGGTCTGTTTGGCCTCAAGATCGCAGTAGGAGAAATACAGCGACCAGTAGGTAATTGCCACATCGCGTACAAAATCTCGAACGGCCTGCTCCAACTCGAGATCGGCTTTATTGGAATCTAATTGAGTGATCCAGATGCCGCGTTTTCCGTCGGGGCCTGCGATTAGATTGAACTCGGCACCAGCACCTCGCTGAAGTGGATGGCGCAGTTCACCACCGATGGCTCCGAAAACTCCTCCCGCTATATCCTCGTCGTATCCACCAAGGACGCCCACACGGGCGCGTGTTCCCGAGCGGAACACGCGAGCCAGCCCCAGTTCTGCCGCGTTCATTGGCTGCGAGAAAACGCCAAAAGAACCAGACGACAGAACATTGCCTCCACCACGGTAAGTCAGACCGGATTTGAGTTGCGTGTCGAAGGCTGCCAGCGCTGCCGCAGGACCGAGATTAGGATCTGTCGCAAAAATGGCAGGATCAAAGGCAGTCCCTAGCGTTTGGCCGCCAGCGCCGCTAATGATGGGGCTGTTCTCCAACGCGATGTTGACGGCCTCGTCCAACGACATTGGCCATGACGTCAACGCGCCCATGTCACGCACTCTCGGCGGACGATTCTCTGTTGGAGCTTGGTACGAGACCGCTTGAATTTCAGCGTCCTCGGGCACGGCGTTCGGCGGCAGTACCGCACTATCGTAATTCGCGGGAGGTGAACCGTCCGTCGCGAAACGCATCGGAGAGTGTGTCCGGCATCCGCCTAGGCACGCACACAATATGACAGCAAATACCGACAGCACGCCTCGATGCATTGGTGCTCGTTCGATTTGGAGCAAACGAAGTACGATCAGCACGCCATGGGAACTTACGACGCGTTTTGGGTAGCTGGCAGTCACGAGTCACGTGATTTGATGGCATGCCGATGGACACTATTGGAAATTGGGCGGACGAATCCACAGAAGAACCGTTGTGCTTTACGACAGATAAGTTGGAGAAAGATACTCATTCGCTGGAATTCTC
>JBGTHH010000419.1:0-2848 GCA_041746275.1 Pirellulaceae bacterium
TTGGGGCAAGCTGCCCTTCGACCGTAGTGGTACCGATCTGACGGCCCATGTCCTCCGTGCGTTACAGGCTTGGCGCAGCCAATGGGAGAAGGTGGACGCCGCGAACGTAGGGAATCATCATCGCTCGGGCCAGGAAACAGGCGCGGGAGTCGCGGCGGCCTTTGAGCAGGGACTGAGGTACTTGGCCCAATCCCAGCGCCCCGATGGCAGTTGGCTGCCGCTCTGGTTTGGCAATCAGGACACAGCGGGTGACGAAAACCCCGTCTATGGAACGGCCAAGGTGCTCATGGCTTATCGCGACCTGGGACTTCTCGAAACCAAGGCCGCGCGGCAGGGGTTACATTGGCTCCTGAAAGCTCAAAACGCCGACGGTGGCTGGGGGGGAGGTCACTCGGTCGAATCGCGTCTGGGACAAGGCTGCATGAGCAGTGTCGAGGAAACGGCCTTGGCGGTCGAGTGCCTGCTCGCGGCAGCCGAGCCATCGTGTCAACCGTCACTGGATCGAGGACTGAAGTGGTTGGTGGAAGCGGTCGAGAAGCGACGACACCTGGAAAGCTCGCCGATCGGTTTCTACTTCGCGAAGCTATGGTATCATGAGAAACTCTATCCACTAACCTTTACGGTTTCCGCGCTCGGCCGAGCGGTAAGTCGTGAACCTGCCCCCGACACAAGAACCACCGCTGCCCGACTAACTTGTTAACTTGGTTGATTAGGTTCTTACCTGCCGAAGCGAAGCTGGCAGGCGTGAAGCTTGTCCTACCTAGAAGAGGAACACCTTGGCTACAGCACCCGCGCCTCAGACGGCATCGACCGATTCATTCAGCCCTTCCCCCGACGCACCTCGCAAGTCGCGACGTCGTTCGACCAGTCATCTCAAAGTCGTTCCCGAAACTCGCGAGCTGCGCGAACAACTCCGCGAGAAGTGCGCGCGAATCGCGAGCGAGCTGGACAAGTCCCATCCGCTCGCCAAGGACAATATGGAGCTGATCGTGCGGTCCACGCTCGACGAACTCGGGCTCTCCGAAGGTTACATCGGTTGGATGATGGTGGTGCTCGCCTCGGAGTTCTGGCGCGATCAGGTGGCGGCCGTTCCTCCCCAACGGCGGCTGTTCCTGCTGCCCCATTGCTTGAAACATGCCGAAGGCTGTCCGGCCGACTACGACGAGTATGGTTTGGAATGCAAGCAATGCGGCGCTTGCAGCATCGCCGATTTCCGCACGGTCGCGGACGACATGGGCTACAAGGTGCTTGTCGCGGAGGGCTCGCCCATCGTGCTCAAGATCATCGTCAGTGGCTACGTGGATGCCATCGTCGGTGTGGCTTGCCTGAATGTCCTCGAAAAGGCCATCGACAAGATCCTGCTCGCCGGCATCCCGTGCATGGCGGTGCCGTTGTTGTCGAGCGATTGCCGCAACACGTCCGTCGACGAGGAGTGGGTGGACCAAATGGTGCGACTGCAACAAGCCGCACCCGCGCAACAAACTCGGAGCTACATGCATCTGATGCGCGCCGCGTCGCAGATGTTTGAGCCCGACGAGATGGAACGTCTGGTGCCGCGTTTGCGTGGCGGTCCGCGTCTGGCCGAAGTCAATGGAGCGGGCGTGGGCGGCTTGAGTCCCATTGCCGCGACCGAAGCCATCGCTCACGACTTCTTAGGGAAAGGGGGTAAGCATTCGCGGCCCTTCATCACGCTGGCGGTTTACGACGCGCTCACGGGAGGACAAGGCACGCTCGCCCAAGGTGGCGAGCATGTGGCTCAATTCTCCGACGCCATTCGTCGCACAGCCATGTCGATCGAAACCTTTCACAAAGCCTCGTTGGTCCACGACGATATAGAAGATGACGATCGCTTCCGCTATGGGGAAGAAACGCTCCACCGCCGCTACGGTATCGCCACCGCGATCAACGTCGGGGATTATTTGATTGGCTTGGGCTATCGTTTGGTCAGCCGCGAGTCGCGGGCACTCGGTCCCGAAGTGGTGGCCGATATTCTCGATAACTTGGCCGATGCGCACATGAAACTGTCGGAAGGCCAAGGAGCCGAACTGCTGTGGCGCGACGCGCAGGATAAACGCCTGAAACCGCTCGACGCCTTGAAGATCTACGCGTTGAAAACGGCTCCCGCTTTCGAGGCCGCGTTGTATTCGGGCGCGCGACTGGCTGGCTCGGTCGACGCCTACCTGGAGCCCATCAAGCAGTTCTCGCGGAACATGGGCGTGGCCTTCCAGATCCTGAACGACTTGAAAGACTGGCGTGGCGACGACGATAACAAACTGTCCGCGGGAGGCGATACGCTGGCCGGTCGTCCCACCGTGCTGTGGGCCTTAGCGCTCGAAAGCTTGCCCGCCGCCGAGCAGGCTGAACTGTTGGAATTGATCGCCGACCAACGCGGCAGCGCGGAGTATCGACTTGCCCGCGTGCGGCACTTGTACGAGCAGGCGGATGTCTTCGAGAAGGCTCATCGCTTGGTCGACAAACACCAACAGCGCGCCGAAACGATCGCGGACGCTCTCGAACCCGAAGAATTGCGTCGGCTGTTCTACTATTTGATCGACACTGTGTTGGAACGGCCCGCGGAGAGTGCGGCTCCCCACGTTCCCGCCCCGGTCGTGACGCCCCTGTCGGTGGTCTTGCGTTAGCCGCCTGTTGCAATCAGGGGCCTGACCCTCTTCGCGACTCAGGCACGGAAGGTTCCCGGCATGACCGTCACACCGACTCGACAAGCCACTCCGGAATTGAAGGCGCTCGCCGGTCTCTTCTACGCGTCGCTCGATGACTTGGGGCAATTCCAAGAGATCTCCGAAAGCGAGATGCCCGAGACACCGCGCGAGCTGCTGTGGCATGACGC
>JBGTHH010000420.1:0-4501 GCA_041746275.1 Pirellulaceae bacterium
TGTTGGGCGTGATGCTGACGGCCTTCGTGTTGTCTATGTTCATGTCCAACACGGCCACGACCGCAATGATCGTGGCCATGCTCGGACCGATTGTGGCCAGTCGACCGGAGGGCGATCGCTTGTCGACGGGTTTGTTATTATCCGTGGCCGTGGCGGCCAACATCGGGGGCATGGGAAGTCTGATTGGCACTCCGCCCAATGCCGTCGCGGTGGGTATCCTGCGTACGTTGCCCAGCGGACCCGATATTTCGTTCTTGCAATGGCTCGCCGTGGGCTTACCGTTGGCGACCTTACTGCTGATCGTGGCCTTTGTCGTGATCCATCGGAACTACTTTCGATTTATCGATGCCGCTTCGATGGACGGGCATGCGTGGTTAAACTTTAACAGTTTGGACGCGAACACAGGCCCCGTCGCGAGTTGGCAGAAGACGCTCGTCGCCGCCAGCACGTTGCTAACCATGGGCTTGTGGATGACCGGGCAATGGCATGGTTTGCCGACACCGGTCGTGTCGTTTGTCCCCATTGTTGTATTCACTTCGGCCGGGATCTTGCGCGAGAAGGAATTTCGCGGCTTGCAGTTCGATGTCCTCTTCTTGCTGGCGGGCGGATTGGCGTTGGGGCAGACCGTTACCTCGACCGGTCTGTCGACATGGATCGTCGCGATGCTACCAATTTCCGGACTGGCACCAGTCGCCTTGATCGTCGTGACGGCCTTCGTGGCGGTCGCCTTCTCGAACTTGATGAGCAATACGGCTGCGGCGAATCTGCTCATTCCCTTGGGAGTGACGATGGCCAGCGGCTTTGAATCTCCCATGGCCGTCTCCATCGCCGTCGCGACTTCAGCGGCCATGTGCGTGCCGGTTTCAACGCCGCCGAACGCCATGGTCTATGCCACGGGACGAGTTCGGACGCGAGATTTCTTTCCTATCGGCTTGCTCATTGGGACGCTAACACCGCTGCTCTGTGCTGCCTGGGTCACTTTGGTCTTGGGTTGGCTGCTCGGCACCAAATCGTAGCCGACCGGTTGCGATACAGCAGCATCTCGCTACCTATGCACCGAAACGGTTCGCTGTGTGCGAAGTCGCAGACTGATGTGCATCGTGGCACGCTCCTCGGGCCGAATTCTGTCGATGTGGGCGCATCAAAAGGCTCCATTTACCTCGGAATGCGATCCAAAGCCATTGAATCCTGCTGAGGTCGCTTCCCGGTACGTAACTTGCAAATTACCCAAATTGAAGTTCACAGTATGCCTGGAGGGTGCAACCATGAAATGCATTCGATTTCAAACCGTTCGGATACTAGTCTGCTTACTATCCATCATGCTGACATGCCAACTGCTGAGAGCTGAAGAAAATCCCATGTACTCGGCCAAGCAAATCAAAGAGCTGCGCGCGAGCGCGCGCCTGGCCGTTGAAGTGCCCGACGGGATTCCCGATGGTTGGTCCAAGAGTCGGGTAGACCCAAATCGACTGCTGGAATTCTTCCCACCACTGCGAGTCCGGGAAGGGCTGACATTGCGCGCCTATCAGTTTGTTGAGAACGGTAACGGCAATGGAGTTGTCTGGGCCATGCCTGAGGACGCCGAGTTTCCCGAGCCCGATCAATGTCCACGTCTGGAAAACCACTTGCTCAAGGCCCCCAAGCCATTTGACGCTTTGGACGACAACATGGAAGCCATTGAAGGCGATGATTCTCCCCAATCGTATCTGTCCGCTTCACTGCTGCGGCGCGAGTTGAAGGACTTTGGGGCGCTCTGGCATGGCCAACAATGGACTTGGCATACCGTGCTCGATAGCAATCCCTGGAAGGAGTCCCCAACACCTGATGAAATAGAACCGTCTCTGGATCGACCACAGAGCGAAGCTTCGGCCTGGAAGTGGGCGCAGCCTAAACCGCTGGATTGGACGCCACGTGTCGAGATGGAGGCGGAGCGAGTCACTGTCACGTTCCATACCTACTGCCCGCTCTATGAAGATTCACCGGTGAAGGCGTTGCCTGCTGGCGAGTCGCTATATCGACACACCGACACGTATCGGCGCGGCAAGTATCGCCCGCGATCCACGGAGCAGATTATTGCGAAAGCGACTGGAGGAGTCCTGCCGTGATACAAGTCCGTTAATTCAGATGGGATGCGAGAAACGATTTCCTGAGGTATGCTTGGCGGCGGCGTTACTTGCCTGCTTGAGAGTCCCAAAAACCGTGTCGTTTCCCTGCCTGAAAATAGTCCACCATGGCCGATTCCCGACCGATTGCGACCGATCTGTATGACTCGGTTACCCAGCACATGCGGACGGATGCGGCGTGTCTGCAGATCACGCAAACCGTCGGCGAGGCACTTTGCTCCATTCGTGAGAAGCCTCCCGAGGGTCGGATCATCTATTTTTACGTCATTGACGAGGAGAACCGCCTGCAGGGCGTCGTTCCTACTCGCCGGTTGTTGTTGAGCGCGGATAGCACGCCGCTGAGTCAGATTATGGTCAATCATGTGATTACCATCCCCGCCACGGCGACCGTGCTCGATGCCTGTGAGTTCTTTCTGCTTCATCGCTTGCTCGCCTTTCCAGTCGTGGACGCCGACCGCCGACTGCGCGGGATCGTGGATGTGGATCTGTATACCGATGAGCTAACGGATCTCGATCGTCGTGAGGGGAATGAAGACTTGTTTCAGTTGATCGGTGTACATTTCACCGACGCGCAGCAGTCATCCTCGTTCTCGGCATTCCGAAGTCGATTCCCGTGGTTACTGGCCAACATCGCGGGCGGCATCCTTGCGGCCTTCGTGTCCGGAGTGTTTGAGGTGGAGTTGCAAAAGGTCGTGGCCTTGGCGCTCTTCATTCCAGTCGTGTTGGCGTTGGCGGAAAGTGTGAGCATTCAATCGGTAAGTCTGGCGCTACAAGCGTTACGTGGTAGTCAGCCCACCATGAAAGCGATCCTGACCAAGCTCCGTCGGGAATCGATGACCGGCTTGCTGTTGGGGACCGCCTGTGGACTTGCGGTCGCTGCCGTCGCACTTCTGTGGCAGAGACATTTACCACTGACGATGTGCTTGTTAGGTGGCATCGCGGGTAGCGTGACGTGCGCCGCCGTGATCGGCGTGGCCATGCCCAACGTGCTACGCTGGTTTAATCGCGAACCGCATGTCGCTGCGGGACCCGTCGCCTTGGCGACCACCGACATGGCCACCCTGCTGATCTATTTTTCGTTGGCTCGCTGGTTACTGAACTGAACTTCGGGCGGTTGCTGCTGTTCGAGTAACCGGATGTGCTCGGAGAGCCCGAGAGCCTTTTCCACATCGATTTGCAGGACGATGCCGGTGCCCAAACTTTCATCCAATTGTCCCGATTGAAGCACCGCGTTCAGGACCGGTTCCGCGCGACGTTCCTCGACCAGAATCATGAGCACATCCCGGAGATTGAACAGCTCCAGTCCAAAGATTCCCAAGGTCGGCTGCAATCCCAGGCCACGTGCTTTGCTAATGATCGTAGCTCCCGTTGCGCCCGCTGCACGCGCGGCATCCAGCACTCGATCGGTCTTGTCGTCTTCCACGAAAACCATGACAAGTTTGAACTTCATGTCGTCAACTCTCTGGGGAATGGTAGGGAGAGGGGAACCGTGAATCCTTCGATCACGGACCAGCACTTGGGCACAGTATACCGTATGCCCGCAGATTGGATCGCGTAGCCACAGTTGGGAACGTTGGATCTTTGGGTTCCACGTGCTACAACTGTCGATCACGGCGATGAATTGGGGGAGATGATGAGCCGCCCGAAATCCGCTCGCCGCTGCCAAGAAGCCAGATTTTCTGCGTCCTTTTTCGGCTAGGTCCGTCTGTTTGTTCGGAAGCGGCTGATGTTCAGCCGTGATGAACTCGAATGAATAGGAGCAGAAACCATGCAAACCGCATCTCCCGAAACCGGCAACAAGGCGGCGTGTTGCGTCCCGCCCGGCTGTTGCATCCCGACCACTTGCTGTGTGCCGACCACTTGTTGCGTGCCGATGGTCTGTTGCGTGCCGTCAGGCTGCTGCGTACCCACGGGCTGCTGCGTCCCACCGCAGCCGAAGGGCGACTGAGGTAGTTCGATGATGGCTCAACCCACGACCGATGCGATCTGGATGCACTTGAGTTCGGACTTGCGGCGGTTCATTCGCGGCCGAGTGTCCGACGATCACGTTGCCGACGATCTACTTCAGGAGACGTTTCTGCGGGTTCACCGCAACATCGGGACGCTCCAGCAGGCGGATCGTTTGGCGGCGTGGGTGTACCAGATCGCTCGGAATGTGGTTCACGACCACCATCGCAGGACTATGAATTCGACCGTGGCGATCAGCGATGCCGAGAACGTGAGCGACAATGTCCACGAGCTGCAAACCGGCTGTGGGACCATCACCTGGTTGGACGAGATGATCCAGTCGTTGCCGGACGGCTATCGACAAGCCGTGCAGATGGCTGAGATCGAGGAACAAACTCAGCAGAACGTTGCCGACCGGCTCGGCCTCTCGC
>JBGTHH010000421.1:0-2294 GCA_041746275.1 Pirellulaceae bacterium
TATTGCAGGAGCTGCTTGGCGAACATGCTTTCACGGACGAGGAGTTGCGGACGATGCCGCAGGATGCTCTCTCCGCCCTCGTCGCCCAATTGCAAACTCGCCTACGTAGCCGTGACAGCGAGTCGTAAGTTGCAGGATCAAAGGCTAGTCCACTCGACTTTCAGACTACCCTCCTGGCCAAGACACTCCCACAAGCAGTGAATGTCCGGCGAGAGTCAACTCTCTTTTTCAACACAGCCCCTTTATCGACAGCATTCCGAAGCATGTCACGCACGAAATGGATGGTGGGGAAACTGACCATAGTCGGCGTCGTCGTGTTGACGTTGGCGTTGGTCAGCGGCTGGTGGTGGGCACGACGAGCGAATTCGCGTGGGCCAGCGACGACTTCCGAGCCTCGACAGATCACGGGCATCAGTCTGTACGTGGACGAGCAGGCATGTGCTCACTGTCACGCAGCGCATGCGCGAGGGCATCGGGAAACGGGACACGCCGACACGTTTCATCACGGCCACGACATGAAGATCGTGCAGGCCCTAGCCGGTCAGACCTTCGAGGATCGCGAGCGAGGTTACACCTATCACTATCACGTGGACGACCAACAGGGACTTTCCGTGTCGGTTCCACAGCGGTTCGGTGAGGATCGTTTTCCGTTGAACTACGCCCTAGGATCGGGGCAACACGCGTTGACGCTCTTGTCGCTGATCCCCGACCGTTTGGGCGAGACCATCGGCATCGAGCACCGGGTCACGTTGTATCGCGGCTCGACGGGCTGGGAACTCGACTTGACTCCTGGCCACTTGGGCGAAGTGCCGCAACAGGAGGTCGAACACTTTGGCAAGCTGATTCGCGGTGACAAGCTGACAAGCTGTATCTCTTGTCACACGACCACGGCGGAAATCGTGGGACAGGAGTTACACGGACTGCGCGCGAATGTCGGTTGCCAAAGTTGTCACGGACCCGGTCGCGAGCATGTGATCGCTCAGGAACAGGGGCTGATCGGAGGTTACGTCGGCTTCACCAAGCAGTCCGCACGTGAAGAGATCGAGCGCTGTGGAGAATGTCACCGGCTGCCTAACGACGATGGGGCGGCGGATCCCTCGCCGGACAACGTGGGCTTGGTACGCTTCCAATCGGTGGGCCTATTGCAATCGGCGTGTTTCCAACGGAGCGGCGAGAACCTGCGGTGTTCGGACTGTCACGATCCGCACGCTCCGGTCGTTCGCGCAGCGAGCCATTACGAACAACGTTGCTTGAGTTGCCATGGCACGGCCGAAACGACGCGTTGCCCTGTCTCGCCGAGTGCCGATTGCGTGTCGTGCCACATGCCGCCGGTCACGATTCATCGCGACATCGCGTTCCACGATCATTGGATTCGCGTGCGTCCTCCTGTGACGCCTGAGACTAGTGATCGCTGAGCCAACCTACGGATCATGGACTGGGAGTGAACTGTGTCGAGCCCAGCGGAAACAGTCACCAATAAACCTCGCTCGCGTACTCGCCGCATCTGGCTGTTTCGCGGGCTGGCCATCGGTTTGGCACTGCTGCCGTTCGTCGCGTTGGAAGGAGCGCTGCGGCTGGCGGGCTACGGCTTCGACACGCGGTTGGTTATCCGCCCGCCTCAGCCCACGTCCGACGACCTCTTCATCCTGAATCCCGCCATCGATCGGGCGTACTTTGGCCGCGGAGACTTGCCTGGTCCCGAACCGCGACCGTTTCAGATCCCCAAGCCCGCTGGACTGTTTCGCGTGGTGGTGGTGGGTGGTTCGAGCGTGGCGGGCTTTCCCTATCCCTTCGAGCTGTCGTTTCCGCGCCATCTGGAAATCGTCTTGCAGGCACAGAATCCCGGTCGGCGATTCGAGGTATTGAACGCCGGCGTGACTGCCATCAATAGTTTCAGCGAGATCGACATCGCCCGACAAACGGCGGAATGCGAGCCCGATCTCGTCATCCTCCACTCGGGACACAATGAGTTCTATGGCGTGGGAGGATTGGCTTCGACGGCCGGAGGAGGAGCGACGACGATCTATCCTTGGCTCGAGTGGGTGCGGCGGCAGCGAGTGTATCAACTCGGCTCGTCCTTGGTCCAGAAACCTGTCGAAAGAAATCTCCTGGAGGTTCTGCCCGCGGACATCGAGATTCCTTTGGAAGGCGCGACGTTCAACCGCGTGCGTGACTACTACCGCGCGAATGTCGAGACGATCATCGAGCACGTTACCGCCGCGCGTGTGCCGCTGTTGCTGACCACCGTGCCGGCGAATCTGCGTGACTTAAGTCCCATGTCGTCCCTGGTCGAC
>JBGTHH010000422.1:0-4374 GCA_041746275.1 Pirellulaceae bacterium
GCTGCGGGGCCACCGCTCACCTACGCACTGGGCAACTGGCCAGCTCCGTTTGGGATCGTGTTCGTGCTCGATCGACTCGCGGCCTTGATGCTGGTGCTGAACGCGACGCTCGGGTTGTGCGTGCTGTTGTATGCGATCAACGGTTGGGATCGTCGCGGGCGTCATTTCCATTCGCTCTTCCAGTTTCAGTTGATGGGGATCAACGGAGCGTTTCTCACGGGCGACTTTTTCAATCTGTTCGTCTTCTTCGAGGTCCTGTTGATCGCCTCGTATGGCCTGATGGTACACGGTGGCGGCGCGGAACGTTTGCGAGCCGGTGTGCAGTATGTGATTGTGAATCTGGTCGGTTCGACGATCTTCCTGATCGCGGCTGGCTTGATCTACAGTGTCACGGGCACCTTGAACATGGCGGATCTCGCTAACAAAGTGGCCGAGATCGAGCCGGGGGATCAGGCGATCCTGCAAACGGGCGCGATGTTATTTCTGTTGGTCTTTTCGATCAAGGCCGCGCTGGTTCCCGTCCAGTTCTGGTTGCCGGGGACGTATGCGCACGCTCCCGCACCGGTGGCCGCCTTGTTCGCGATCATGACGAAAGTCGGCGCTTATTGCATCATTCGCATGTACACGCTCGCCTTCGGAGCCAACGTCGGCGATGCTGCTTGGCTGGCGGGTTCGTGGCTGTTGCCGGCGGCTTTGACGACGCTGGTCGTCGGCATGATCGGCGTCTTGGCCTCGCGCCGCTTAGGCCAAATGGCGAGCTTCGCGGTGCTGGGCTCGATGGGAACGTTGCTGATATCGGTCTCGTTGTTCACGCCGCAGTCCATGTCCGCCGCGCTCTACTACATGATTCATTCGACCTGGGCGGCGGGTGCGATGTTCCTGATTGTCGATTTGATCACCGAGCGTCGACCGGGTCTGGGAGATGCCTTGACGGTCGCGCCGCGGTTTGCTCAAGGAGGCCTGATTGCTCCGCTGTTTTTTCTCGCGGCCATTGCCATGACAGGCATGCCGCCGCTGTCCGGATTCCTGGGTAAATTGCTGATCCTGGACGGAGCCCGAGACACCGTCCACATGACCTGGATATGGAGTTTGGTGTTGGGCACGTCGCTGCTGGCGATTGTGGGCTTCGCACGCGGTGGCAGTACGTTGTTTTGGAAGAGCGAGTCGGTCGAAGGCGAGCTGACGTCCAAGCGTCGACGAGGCGGGCTGCCATTTGTCGCCGTCGGAGCCTTGCTAGCCGGGACGGTGTTTTTGACGCTTTTTGCCGGCCCCGTGACCAGCTACTTGGATCAGACCGCCGCTCAGCTATTCACACCGGCGGGTTATGTGGATGCTGTGCTGACAATTGCGGAAAGGGATGCGTGATGGAGACCAAGAAGGACCAACGGACATTCCTGCAACGCTGGTTTCCCCATCCGTTGCTGACCGCGTCGCTGATCGTGTTGTGGCTCTTCCTGCTGAACAGCTTCACGGCCGGCGGGCTCGTGGTGGGAACTGCCTTGGGCATTGTGATCTCGCGGATCGCGAGCAGTTTCTGGAAGGAACGACCGCGATTGCGTTCCTATACACGCATGCTGCTGTATCTGATCTTGGTGGCCTGGGACGTCGCCGTGGCCAACGTGCAGGTGGCCTGGTTGATCCTGTTTCGCTCCAACGACCAACTGCACAGTCGCTGGGTCACCGTGCCCTTGGAATTGACCTCGAAGGAAGCGATCACTGTGCTGGCCGCGACGATCACGTTGACGCCCGGTACGGTCAGCAGTGATTTCTCGGCGGATGGCCGAAGTCTGCTGGTTCACTGCTTGGACGCACCGGATGCCGACGAGGCGGTGCGCTGGATGAAGACACGTTATGAAGCTCGTTTGAAGGTGATCTTCTCATGATCGGATATGCACTGGCCTTTGGCTTTTTCGCCATCTCCTTGGCGCTGTTGTTCAATTTGTGGCGACTGGTAACGGGCCCCACCATGATGGATCGCTTGGTGGCGGTCGACACGATGGTGATCAACGCCATTGCCCTGATCATTCTGTATGGCATGCGGGAAAAGACGACGATCTACTTCGAGTGTGCATTGCTGTTTGCCATGTTTGGCTTCGTATCGACGGTCGCCTACTGTCGATTCATCCTGCGGGGCGATGTGATCGAGTAAGGAATGTGAGATGAGTACGAATCTGGAAATCGTGATTTCGGTACATATTGTGGTGGGAGCGATCTTCACGCTGATCGGCTCGCTGGGGATGGTCAAGTTGCCGGATCTGATGACCCGCTTGCACGCGCCCACCAAGGCGACCACGTTGGGCGTAGGCGGTTCGTTGGTGGCATCCATGATTTACTTCTATGCGATCAAAGGCACAGTTTCGATCCACGAGATTTTGATCACGTTTTTCCTGTTTTTGACCGCACCGATCACGGCTCACTTTATTGCCAAGGCCTATCTGCATGGACATGTGAATGCGGCCAACGACCTACCCGCGACGGGGACCAGCAGCGGTTGGTGTACCTTCGATCCAAAAGCCCAGGACCTCGCCAAGCCGGGAGAGGGTTACGATAGCTCATCCCTCCCGGTATGATCGCGTCGATGACGGCGATACTCGGAATCTCAGCGTTCTATCACGACTCGGCAGCCGCCTTGGTTGTCGATGGTCGGATCGTCGCGGCCGCTCAAGAGGAGCGTTTCACCCGGAAGAAGCACGATCCGGAGTTCCCGAGTCAGGCGATTGAATACTGTCTGAGTGAAGCGGGGTTGCACGCCGAAGAACTCGATTTCGTGGGCTTCTATGACAAGCCGTTCCTCAAGTTCGAGCGGCTGTTGGAGACGTATCTATCGTTCGCGCCGCGAGGCTTTTCTTCGTTCCTGCAAGCCATCCCCGTGTGGCTCAAGCAGAAACTGCATCTTCGTCGCGAACTGCAACGCGGCCTGCACAACGCCTATCGCAAGCGGATCGTCTTTACCGAACATCACGAGTCGCACGCCGCGAGTGCATTCTTTCCGTCACCCTTCGAAGAAGCCGCCATTTTGACGGTCGATGGAGTCGGCGAATGGGCCACCGCCAGTTACGGCATCGGACGGGGACACCGTATCGACTTGACTCACGAATTGCATTTCCCGCATTCGCCCGGGCTGCTCTATTCGGCATTCACCTACTTCTGTGGCTTTCGCGTCAACTCGGGCGAATACAAGCTGATGGGACTGGCTCCGTACGGTGAGCCCAAGTACGCCGAACTGATCTTGGAGAAGCTGATCGATCTGAAGCCGGACGGTTCGTTCCGCCTGGATTTGTCGTATTTCAATTACTGCCACGGTCTGACGATGACGTCGCGAAAGTTCGAGCGACTTTTCGGTGGTCCGCCGCGCCGCCCGGAATCGCCCTTGACGCAGCGCGAGATGGATCTGGCGGCATCGATTCAATACGTCACCGAAGAGATCATGTTGCGGATGGCACACCATGTTCACGCAGAGACTGGACTGCGCAACCTGTGCCTGGCGGGAGGCGTGGCGCTGAATTGCGTGGCGAACGGACGCATTCTGCGGGAGGGACCTTTTGAGCAAATCTGGATTCAACCGGCCGCCGGCGATGCGGGAGGCGCGCTGGGCGTCGCCCTGTTCATCTGGCATCAATTGCTGGGCCAGACGCGACAAGTCGATGCGCGGGATGCACAGCGCGGCTCGTATCTCGGACCCGCTCCGAGCGAAACGGAGATCCGCGCGTTTCTGGATCAAGTCGGTGCGAAGTATCAATTCATCGAGGATGAAGACGCGCTCTGCGATCGTGTCGCCGGGTTGATCGCTACGGAGAACGTGATCGGCTGGGTGCAGGGGCGGATGGAGTTTGGCCCGCGGGCCTTGGGCGGTCGCAGTATCCTGGGCGACGCGCGCAGTAGCCAGATGCAATCGGTGATGAATCTGAAGATCAAGTTTCGCGAGTCCTTCCGACCATTTGCTCCTTCGGTGCTGGAAGAGCGGGCGCACGACATCTTCGAGATGCGGCCGAACCAGCCCAGCCCTTATATGTTGCTCGTCGCACCGGTGCGCGAGGACCATCGACGGCCGCTGAGCGAAAGTGAACAACGACTCGCCGGTGTGGACAAACTCAAGACGATCCGCTCGGATGTTCCGGCCATCACGCACGTTGACCATAGCGCGCGAGTCCAGACGGTCGATGCCCAACGGCATGGACGCTATTACAAGCTACTGAAGAGTTTCGAGCGTCAGACCGGCTCGCCCGTGATCATCAATACGAGTTTCAATGTGCGTGGCGAACCGATCGTCTGTACTCCAGAACAAGCCTACCGCTGCTTCCTGGCGACGAACATGGATGTCCTGGTGTTGGAACGATTCGTGTTGCTCAAGGCCGAGCAGCCTCACGCCCAACA
>JBGTHH010000423.1:0-5627 GCA_041746275.1 Pirellulaceae bacterium
CACCGGCTTTGATAGAAATCTGGCAGGCGACTGTCGATCCGCTGTGGGTGATCGAACAATCAACGTCAGCGCAGATCACGCGTGCCGATTATCGCTGGTCAAGCTGCGATCTCTTGGCGAGACGTGGCCCTGCGAGACGATGCCCGGGTAGCTCGGCGAAGAGACTGGTCGGGAGCGACATGGTTCCGTTTTCCCTCACGAGAAGCAGCGGCTAAGGTTCGCGTTCAAAGGTGACGAGGATGTTTCCACTGCCTGGTGTGGAGGTGAATTCGGTGGGCCGAGCCTTGCCTTCAGCAGCAAAGCACAACTTGCGAGTCTTCTCGCCGAGCTCATAGATCCCTTCGTGTTGTTGGCCAGAACCGCCCCCCGCAGTTACCTTGAAGTCGATGATCTTGGGAGCGTTCGCGGGATCGATGGTACTGCTACCTTTGCTCAACTCCATGCCTTCGGAGCGGAGTGTCCACGTGCCGTCCGGTTCGTTGACGACCGTCAGTTTTCGCGCGTCTTCGTCTTGGGACTTCGCGCCGTCCACCACCAGGGCCACGATTCTCCAAGTTCCCGTGATGTGTTGACGATCTTTCTTGATTGCGTCGGTCGGAGCATCGGCGGCGATAGCCAGCGTCGTCATGTTTGCCAGCAGGGCCACGATAAACAACCGATTAGCACACCGCAGCGTCATGTCCTAGCTCCCGAGATAAAGGTCTGAATGACAAGTCGCTCACGGCACCTCATGGCCCATCGTCGACTGCGTCACTGTCGCCGGGGGCGACGTGTTTGTCAATCGATCGTGTGACCAATCTTGCTGACATGTCGAACGCTCGACCGTTTCCGTCTGCGCTCGGCACTACGGCTGACGTTACGAGAGCTCGGACTTACGTTTGTCATTCGAGACGAAGTTCTACAGATCACGACTTTGCAATCGGCGGAGTCCGCAACGTCAACCCGATTCTATCAGGTTAAGGAACTCTTGCCGTCGAATGGGGAGGGGGAGGTGCTCGTCGAGATGATCAAGACCTTGGTCGCACCAGCAACCTGGTGTGGAGACGATCGGGTGGGGTCGATCATGTTTGTCGCGCACCTCGATTCGTTGGCTATCCGTCAAACCGACCAAGTGTTTCACGAGATTGAAGAGTTACTCGCGACGACGAAACGGCTGTCGGGGAAGAAACAGTGACGTCGCGTTAGACGTCTCGGAAGATTCCCTCTCAGTCCCGTAAAATCGCGATTCTGCGGACCCTGTTGACTTTACGGTCTTGACGATGGCGCTACCCTGTAGTTAAAGTTAACGCGTTGAAGGATACAAGCGGGTTCCGCCTAGGATCCTCTACAGGCACAAGTTCGCTGGAATACAAGTCCGGCGGGATGGCCGAATTCTCTCAGGCGTGCTGGGATGATTCGGCTTTTTTTTTCTACGAACCTGCAGCGAAGATGAAAACGCATGGGCTTCCAGCGATTATCCAGCTTCAGAGCACGTGATGTACGTTGCGGCCTCGCGCGATGTTTCCTCATGTTAAACGTCGCCTTGCTGCTGGCGATGACGGGACTGGTGGCGAGTCCGACCATCTCGACGGTACTAAAACTGGCCAGTGAGGCGACGGCGGAAGAATCGGAACGTAGCGTCGAAGTCCTAAATACTTTGCAGTTCCGCCCGCGACGCGTTTGTTACTTAGGAGCGTTTGCATACACTCCGACATGTAGGCTCGTGGCGAATTCATACGCTCACAATTCCCACTCGCCCACGCCCGCCCCCCCCGCGCAGTCGCATCTCATTGGGTCGGGAATCCGGATTCTGTGTTAGTCCGGGGCCGGGCCTTTCGTCGTAACTCCGCGCCAGCTTCCGCTGTGATTTTTCGCGCGTGACACAATCCGTATGAAAAGATGTGCGTGGTCGATCCGCCGACACCGTCATTTAGCCCCTCGGAGTCCGTATGCCTGGAACAACCGTCCCCAAGAGCCGGAGTGATCTCGAAGCCGAGATTAGTCGCGTGCTAATTCACTTTGAGAAGGAGTTCATGGGGCGTGGCCCCGTCGAGACACGGACGTACTTGTTGGACGACATGATTGTAGTTCGCCTCAAGGGCGTCCTGACTCCCGCCGAGCAAAAGCTAGTTAAGACGAAAAGTCAGCGGAGCGGATATCTACTCAAGCAAGTTCGCAACGAGTTATTGTCATCGGGGCGGCCCATGTTGGAGGCGCTGGTGAAGGACATCCTCAACATAAGTGTGGTGAGCGTCCATACCGACATCAGCACCAAGACTGGAGAACGGGTGATTGTCATCACGCTGGAGGACAAAGTGGACTTCGGTCCCTCGGAAAATGGTCATTCTGCGTCGACGAAACGTGCGGAGGAACGTCTCGTCAATCAAGGTCAACCTCACGGAAGCCGCTAAAAGAACTCCGTGTAGCCACGTGACGGCGCACACTCCGCTGGGGTGACGCTGGTCGCGAACTGCCAAATAGACCGCCGAAGCTCATCGGGATAACCATGCCCGAACTGGGATCAGGCCGGTAAACCGCGACATGCCGCGGTTTGTCGGCCTTTTTTTGTTGCCCGATTGCGAGGACCGACCATGCTGAACGCAAACTCAAAGACGAGGTTCAACTGGGATTTCCAGGTGCAACCGGAGCGCGAAGAGCCCAGGCCAGCGGGTCGTTACAGGCACATCCTGGTGCCCAATGGCTTGGCGGACCATGAACTGCCGGCGTTGAGGCTCGGGGCGGAGATGGCCGCGTTGCAGCGGGCGGCGTTGACGGTGCTATATGTCCGGCATGCCGTCGACGATCGGTCCTCGGTCCATTGGCTCGATGCGATCGATCAATTGCATCAGGCCCTAGATCAATCCGGAGGTTCGCAGAAACGCGGCAGCCACGATGCCGACGCTCAGGCACGCCAGCAGATCAAAGAGATCCTCGACCAGGAACTGCCCGCGCAAGGATGTGACGGCTTGGAAGTTCGCGTGGAATGCCGCACGGGAGATGTCGCGGATCAGATTGCTCAGTTCGCCGACGAGACATCCGTCGATCTTGTGATCATGTCGACCGGACGGTCGCGATGGTGGTTTCCCGTCCTACCAGCGTCCGTGCGGCGAGTTTTGCGGCACGCACGGCATCAGGTCATCTTGGTCGGCCCCGACGTACGTGATCGCCGAGGCTCTACTCACCATTCCTCTTAATGTGAATGCTCTCTCCGGGAGGCACCGACTCATATGCTCTGGCAACGATTTAAAAAGTTCAATTGCGTGTTTGATGATCGCTTTGAAGACCTGACTCGGGACAAATGGAAGTCCATTGTCTATCGGGATTTTAGCGCCGGACTGATCGTCGCCATGACCGCCATCCCCATGGCCATGGGCTTTGCGATCGCGATGGGCCTGCGCCCCGAACAAGGCATCATCGCGGGGGCCCTGGCCTGCATCATTGGGCGGACCTTCGGCGGTTCGAAGTATCAGGTCTATGGACCGACCGCCGCCTTCATTCCCGTCATTGCGGGACTGATGGCCAAGTACGGTGAGGCGGGGGGAGGAACCTTTGAGCAGGGGCATGGCTTCCTCGTGCTCGTCAGTCTCATTTCCGGAGCGATCCTGATGGCGATGGGACTATTCGGCATGGGCCGATTCGCCAAGCTCGTGCCCAATTCCATCATCGTTGGATTCACGGCGGGAATCGCGATTGTGATTGCCTTATCGAATTCCGGCGAGGCGCTGGGGTTGACGCTTAGCCTGAAGGGTGGAGTGCTGTCTAAGTTCCAAGAGATCGCCGCGAACTTTGGCTCGGCCAACTGGTATGCCTTCGGCATTGCGATCGTCACGTTTCTGTTGACACGATACTTGCTGAAAATCTCCATTTTCATTCCGGCTCCACTGATTGCCCTGGCAGTCGCGACGGGCCTGACGGCCATGGTCTTTCCCGACAAGGGCATTCTGCTGATCAAGGACCGCTTCGGTGCGATTCCCACGAATTTTTTCGTCTGGACGGGGCCATCCTTGCCGAGTTGGGAAATGTCCGTGATGGTGGATATCGCGTACTTTGCCTTCGCGATCGTGTTCGTCTCGGCGGTCGAAAGTGTCCTGTGCTCGTCGATGGCGGATCGATTGGCGGATAATCGCAAGACTCCCTTTAATCCGGACAAGGAACTGTGGGGCCAGGGGCTCGTCCAGATGATCACGCCTCTGATCAATGGCTTCCCCTGCACCGGCGCACTGGCCCGCACCGCGACCAGTATCAAAGCTGGAGCCGTCACACCTTTGGCGGGATACTTTAAGGGTGTCCTCAAATTGGCGATGGCCGTCTTTCTGGCCAGCTATCTCAACTATGTTCCGATGGCCTGCATCGCTGGGATTCTGTTGTGGGTCGCCGGCAACATGATCAAGCCCTCGGAAATCCGTGAAGTGTGGAGACATAACCGCTTTCACGCCGCGCTGATGGTGTATACGGCGGTAATGGTTCCGCTGACCGACTTCCTCACCGGTGTGTTGTCGGCCCTGGTGCTCTATGGGATATTGAAACCGTTTTTCGATCGACCCGTGTCTACCGACGACCAATCCCTTAAGGAGCAGGCTCATGAAATTCAGGCTCACGAAAGCAACGTGCGGTCGAACGTCGTGAACGAACTCCAGGAACCCGCCGAGGAGCATCGATGAAACGCTTTCAACGCACGGTTGTCGCCCTGTCAGCGACCGCTGCCGATCGTCCCTTGCTGGCTTACGCGAGCCTGCTGGCGTCCCTGGGCTTAGCGAACCACTATCACTTCGTGCATGTGCGCACGCCGGCGCGCAAAGCCGACGAACCGGAATCCGACGCGGAGGTCCTGAAGAAGTGTGAAGAGATGGTTGCGGAGTGCTTTTCCTCTCCGACTGCGGATGTGTCGTGCAGTTGCCATGTCCTGGAAGGCGTGCGCGTGGATACGCTCATTGAGTTTATCGCGCAACAAGCATGCGACTTGATTCTGGTGGGTCATCGCAAGAGCCGGAGTGGTCAACGTTCGCTGGCCAGACGTCTCGCGATGATCGCTCCCAGTTCCGTGTGGTTGGTTCCCGAGGGAGCTCCCGTGTCGATTTCCAACATCATGGTGCCGGTCGACTTCTCCGACCATTCCGCGGACAGCTTGGTTGTCGCCACGTCGATCGCTCAGTCGGCCGGACTCTCGGAGTGTTTTGCCACCCACGTCTTTTCCGATCCCGCCGTCATCCGCTACGACGAGCGGATCGACGAGATCCGCCATCGTGAGCAGGAATCGTTTGAGCACTTTGTGGCACCCATCGACCGGCACGGTGTCAACGTCGAAGCGGTCTTTGTGGAAGGCAACAATGTAGGCGGAACGATCCTCCATACGGCCCAACGCTATGGCTCGGATCTGCTGGTCATGAATACGCGTGGACGTAGTCGAGCGGCATCGATCTTGCTCGGCAGCGTCACGACGCAGGTTATCGTCGAGACTCCAACGGCCTTGCTGGCGGTAAAGCACGCGGGGGCCATGATGAGTCTCTACCAAGCTCTTCTGGAAAGCCGTTCGCGGATGCAACCCAACCCGAAGACGAACTGAGGATGAAGGCCAACAAATCGGGTTCATGCCGACGCTGAACGGCTAGTGCTTTGTCACGATTAAAAGTGCGGGTTGGAGTACAGCC
>JBGTHH010000424.1:0-3191 GCA_041746275.1 Pirellulaceae bacterium
ATCCGTGATATCGCGGATCAGCCGATTGGCCTCGCGCATCTTGTCGATCAGTTGCCAGCGTTTAATGCTGGGCTTGATCCCCAGATAAACGATCTTTGTCCGCGGCAGTGGGGTGTGGATCTTGTTCACCAAGGTTTGAAAGTCATCGCGCACCTGCTCGACACTCTTGCCAGCGGCGATATCGTTGTCGCCCGCATAGATGACCACCAGTCGCGGTTCGTGCTTGACAATGATGCGATCCACGAATGCGATCGAGTCGGCGAGTTGCGAGCCTCCAAAGCCGCGATTGATCGCCCCCAGATCGGGAAACGATTTGTCGAGATCCCAGAGGCGAATGCTGGAACTGCCGACAAAGAGCACGCCCTGTTTCATCGAAGGTTGCAGCTCGTCCTGTCGTTCAAACTTGCGAATGTCCGACTCCCAACGACTGGTGCCGGGCGGAACTGCCGGTTGTGCTTGTGTGTTGGTGGACGCCAGCCACCCGATGAACAACAGAGTCGTGGTAAGCATCGATCGCATGAGTATCTCCGGAAATGAAGTCAAGGCATCAGCCAGCGTGATCGGTCACAGCGGATCGGGTTCTTCCCAGACGGTATGGTACGCCCCGATCTTCTCAAAGTAATCCAGCAACTGTTGATAGAACAGATGCGAACCGATCGTCGCGCTGTCGCCGACGACCAGCAGCTTCCGTCGAGCGCGGGTCAAGGCCACGTTCATACGCCGCACGTCAGCCAGAAATCCGATCTCGCCGCGCGGATTCGAGCGGACCAGCGAAATTAAAACCGCTTCCTTTTCGCGGCCCTGAAATCCATCCACCGTATCGATCTCCAGGCGTTCGATGCCCAGCACTTCCTTCAACAACCGAACTTGTGCCGCATAGGGAGCAATCACGGCGATGCTGTGCGCGGGGACTCCGGCGTCCAACAACTGCTGGACCTTGCGACGAATCAATTCAGCTTCCGCTGGGTTACGCCGACTCTCGCCATCGGGTTCCAGTTCCTCGTCGTAACCGGCACCGGCGGTGTCGATGAACTCCACGGCGGTCGAAGTGATATCGATCAGGGAGACGTCCGGCAACTGGTGTAAGAGGTGCTGTCGGACGCTGTCGTGGGCCACGAGTGACGATTCGTAAAACCGCGCCGACGAGAAATCCATGATCTCCTCGTGCATTCGGTACTGGATGGTCAACCGGCGCGCGGCCTGATCACCACACAACGCCATCAGTCGCTCGAACAGACTGACGCAGACTCCCTCCTGCATCGCTTCCCGCGAAATGACCGTGGGGGGAAGCTGGCAATGATCGCCGGCCAATAACAAGCGTTCGCACCGCGCCAGCGGAATCCAACACGTCGGCTCGGTGGTTTGACAAGCCTCGTCGATCGCGAGCAGATCGAAGCGCCGCTGCCCTAGCATTTCACTATCCAATCCGGTCAATGTGGCGCAGAGGATGTCGGCCTGGTCGAGGATTTGTCGGACCACCTGTCGCTCCAAGCGGCGCGCATCGGCCAACATACTTTTCGCCTCGTCGCGCTGTGCCTGCCGCTCGCCGGGCTGCGGCTTGGCTCGCGTGTAGCGTCCCGCGCGGGAGAACATGGCGTACGCATCGCGCGTCAACTTCTTGGCGAGTCGCATGTCTTCATGTTCGTCGACCATCAGGTCCAAGGTGTGAGCGCGCAGTTCGGGCATAACACGAGCCGGGTGTCCCAGCCGCACGACACGAGTGCCCGCAGCCAAGAGCTTCTCGAACAAGTTGTCGACGGCCGTGTTGCTCGGAGCGCAGGCCAGCACCTTTTCACCGCGGGCTACTGTTTCGCGAATGATCTCGACCACCGTGGTCGTCTTGCCCGTACCCGGTGGCCCGTGGATCATCGACACGTCTGCGGCATGCAAGGCCCAGGTGACGGCATCGCGTTGCACGGGGTTGAGAGAGTCGTTCGCCGGGTAGTTGGACTCCACTGCCTGGAACTTGGGTGTGACTTCGCCCAAGAGGATTTGCCGCAAGTAGGTCAGCCGGTCGCCCGAGGCGCTACGAGCCCGCTCCAGCGCCACACGCTGACGTTGTCGCGACACTTCGTCGCTCGACAGATCGAGCCGATAGACCGTCTTGGCGTCCTCGTTGGGCAAGGGCTGTGCTAATGCGACCTCGATGATGGTACTGGTCCGGTAACTCACCACCCCGCGCCAACTCTCATCGCTCTCCTGCTCGGACAACAGCACCGGCGCGCCGATGCCTAGTCGAGTCCACGGCAGGGGTACGCGCGACTTCTTGCCCAGGGTGACCAGTACGCGTCCGCCGAGGCCCGCGGTTTCGTCGCGCAGGGTCATATGGATCAAGCACGTTCCCGCTTTTTCGGCCTGTGCGGGAGAAAGCCGCCGCTGCGTTTGCAGGAGCTGTTCGGCTTCCGCCGCGCCTTCCATTTCCAGGAGCCGAATCAAGCGGGCGAAATGATCGGGCTGGCGATTCGGTGTGGGAGCCGCCTCGGGCCAAGCGCGGATATGGCGATTGTTCAATTCGGTGCCATCCAACGCCTTGGCTAGGCGTGCCACCCACGCTTCGGGCACCTCGACCGTCGCGGCCACGCCTTGGATCTCAATCGCGCCCAGGCGTTGCTTGTCGATCTCGCCGACTTGTGTGAGCAGACGCACGATCGTCCCCTTGGTGGTTCGGTGAGGGAGCCCATCGAGATGCAAGTACGCCATGCTGTCGTGTAAGGTTCGGACTCGGGTTTCAATAGGCTGCTATGCAACGCTCACGAAATAACTTCTCCGTTTTCCCAGCGATCATCACTACGGAGCGTGATGGTTACTTTGGATTTGAGGAAGTTATTTCGTGACCGTTGCTACGGGGAACGAATTGCCGCAAGGAACTTACTCAGCACTTCGACGTTCTTGGCGAACGTGCGCGTCTCGATGACTCGCCGAGTTGGATCGTCGTCTCCTTGGGCTTTGAGTTTGCCGTCTTCGACCCAGGCTCCACGTACATCCAGGGCATCGATCACACCGCGAGTTTGCTCGCTCAGCCCCCGAGTCAGCTTGGCGGTCGTGGTGGTCGCGCGGGGCTTTAGACTCGCGGGATCGGCTTTCAAAAGTAGCTGGTACTCGGCTTCGATGGAGTCCAATTTGGAACCGACTTTGAAAGCATAGTGGGTCGGCACATCGTCGTCCTGGTAGGTCAGTTCGTAGGACTTGGT
>JBGTHH010000425.1:0-9223 GCA_041746275.1 Pirellulaceae bacterium
CCCCACTCGGAACCACTGTGACCATGCGCACGGGTGCCGGCGCGGGTACTGTCACGTTTACCAACGCCGCGCCGGTGAATGGGCTGCCCGGCACGCCGAGCAGTCTGGAATTGAACGTCGGTGCGGGAGCGGTTTTCTTCAACGATGATATCGGCGGCGTGGTACCGCTCGGTCGGCTAACCGTCGTACAAGCCCAAGGCGGAGTGACATTTGGAGGAGCGTCGACTGAAACCGTGGGTTCTGGAGGCGCGGGGCCTGTGAATCTGGTTCGCACCACGCAAGCCATCGATCTGGGAGTCGGCACGAATGTGATCGGGGGAACGGGCATCACGCTGAATGGCGGTGCGGATGAACTGGTGTTTCGCACGACCAACGCGTCGGTGCGCTGGAATGGCGCGGTGCGACTGCAAAGTGACGTCGCCATCGATACTGGCAGCGGCGCGGGGAACATCACGCTGACCAGCGATACCACCGTGAATAGTCACGATGGACCCGACAATGCCACGGCACTGGATCGCAACAATCTCCGCCTGAACGCCGGCACGGGCAGCGTTTCGTTGAACGCCAATCTCGGCACGCAGCAGCGGCTGGGCGCGTTGACCATCGAAGCGGCTGCCGCAGGGGTAACGCTTGGCGGAGCGGATACAAGTTCCGTCGGAGGCGCGGGACCCGTAACGGCTGTGCTGACCGATGGTCCGATCTCCATCGGGTCCGTCGCCGACATCACCGGGGGAATTCGGCTTAACGGAGGTTCCAACGCGTTACTTATGGAAACCTCGGCGGACGACATTGTCTTGAACGGCCCCGTCACGCTCCAGTCGGAGGTGATGGTCAGCACGGCAGCGGGAGGCGGCGATTTCCGCTTGTCCGCCACCTCGCCGCTCGACAGCCAAGCGAATGAAGCGAATCACCTGACGATCGCTTTGGATACGGGTCATGCCCTGTTAGGCGCGGCCGTCGGAGCGGCCCAACCGCTGGGCGAGCTGACGATTGTCTCGGCGGGCCATGTCGACTTTCAAGATGAAGTGTGGGCGGCGCGCATCGTGCAACAAGCGGGCTCGGGGACGACCACGTTTGCCGGAGAAGTCAACACCACACATGCCACGCTGCCGGGTTTGCAGTTGACGGGAACTTCCTTTTCGTTCGGGGGCCCGGTGACCACGTCGGGGGATGGCCGCGTCACGGTGACGCACTCGGGTTTGCTCCAGATTAGTAACGGAGCGGACATGCAACTCGCCGGTTCCTTTAGCGAGGGTGGCGGCGGCACGGTTGAACTCGCCGCCAGTATTGTGACCAGCGGCGACACAATTCGCTTCAACAGTCCCGTGCTGCTTCACGGCGGTGCGAACAGTGAAGTGTTCCTGGACACCACAGCCGAGGGAAACGTCGCCGGTGCCACCATTACGTTGGCCAACTCCCTGAATGCTCAATCCGCAGGGAGCGAGCACCTCACGTTGAACGCGGGTCACTCGGGCGATGTCGAGTTGCAAGGCGCGATCGGTGACATCACACGAGCCGGCGCGATCCAGATTGTCAACGCTCGTGACGTCACCGCCGAAGGGTCGGTGCGCGTCGCGAGTTTGTCCCAGGCCACGGGGCAAGGCACGACTACCTTCCGCAGCACGATCGACACCAATAGTACGAGCCAGCGAGGCGTCGATCTCAATACGGTACACGTCAATCTACTCGGCTCGATCACAACCACGGGCGATGGCCGCGTCGAGATCACCGTGGATGGCTTACTCGATATTGGACCCGCGGCCGCGATGAATCTGAGTGGCTCGTTCCTGCAGGATGGAACCGGCTCGGTGGCGATTTCCGCGAATATCACGACAAGCGACGATGACCTTACCTTCACGGGTGCCGTGGTGATTCGAGAAAGCTTGCATTTCGATTCAGGCTCGGGACTTGGCGACATACGCTTCGCCAACTTGCTGGACGGTCAAGACGATGGGCTGCAGAACCTACGGCTGACGGCTGGCACGGGGACCGTGGAGTTTATAGGGGCAGTCGGTTCGCTGGTACCACTTGGCGAATTGCTGATCGATAGTGCCCACGATGTGCTGTTTCATTCGTCGCTGGACGCTGACGCGCTGACGCAGGTGGCCGGTACGGGCGAGACGCGTTTCTCGGGACCAGTCACGATCCTGTCATCTGTGGGTATCGATCTGTCAACGGACCGAGTGACCATCGACGGCACTTTGAATACAACAGCTTCCTCTGGACCGGTCCGTATCGCGGTCACCGACGACTTGATGGTCCAGGCACTTATCACTTCGGGCAATGGGGTCGTCGATTTGTCGGCGGGTGATGATGTGTTGATTAGCAGCGCGGGTGCCATCGTCACCACGGGAGGGAGCGTCACGATTCGCGCGGACGCCGATGCGTCGCCGCTCGGTCAAGGAGGTGCGGTTCGCATGAGTGACGGCGCGGTGATCACGACCGGAGCGGGTCTGATCGACATCATGGCGGACGAGGACATTCAGCTTGGCCGACTGGTCACAACGAGCCTCGTGCGACTCACCTCGATCAGCGGTGGCATCGTGGATGGTGGTGATCAAGGGGGCGCGGACATTACCGCGGATCGTGTGGCCTTGCGAGCCCACACCGGGATCGGCACGAGCAATCCGTTGGACTTGGCCGTGAACACGCTGGCCGCGCGCAACGCGACCAGCGGCGGCGTGCGTATCGAGAACAATCACGGTGGAACGTTGACCATTGGCACAGTCGATGGGCTCGTCGGGATCACCAATGGCCCGCTGGTCACACCGATGAAGTTAGGTGGCGACGTCGAGATCATCCATGTCGGCGCGATGGTGGTGAATGGGCCGATTCTGAATAACGCCGGCAGCCACACGCGACTGCGCGCCGAGTTGCCCGGCGACTTGACGATTAACCAGCCCATCCGCAATCGCGGTGGTGACGGCTGGATCTTTCTCTTCTCGGGAGGCGATTTAGTCATCAACGATAGCGTGCCCGAACCCGAGGCCGAGATTTCCGTGGAGAACGGCGGGGCGATTCGCGGCGAGGCGCGGGGACAAGTCGTCGTCGACAATTCGGATGTCAACTACGTCATTCTCCGCACGCACGCCGAGCGGTTTCCCGATGCGGCGGTGCTGCCTCAGCTTTCCGAAAAGTTCCGCGATCCGGCACGTTACCCGCCGGCCAGCGATGTGGACTTCTACTTAGAGTTGGATGCCGAGTTGCGCGCGATCCGCGAGTCGGTATCGGCTCAGGCGACCAATGTCGCGCCGTTGATCACCATCGAGGCCGTCGATCAAGGCGGTTCCAATATCGACTCCAGTGGTCGCGGTATCGTGAAGGTCACGTTGGGCGATGGCGTGCATCTCGAACGCAATTGGCATGTGACTGTCGATTGGGGCGATGGGACGATCGAGAACTACACGATTCCCGGCAATCCGCAGGCCAGTCTAGGGTTTCTAACTGCCACGGGGGGCAACACCAACCAGTTCCCGGATGCCACGAACACAGCACGCTTCGACAGCGGAGTCGATGGCGAGCCGGGTGTCTACTACTTGCATCACCGCTACCTGGGTCCCCCCAACCCCGAGGACCCGGCGGCACCGATTCCGGTTAGCGTGTCCGTACGGTACGACGCCCGCGCCGAAGGGGAGACCAGTTTGGATTTGGGGCGACCGACCGATGGTTCGGGGATCTTCAACGGCATTCGCTTCTTCCAGAACGGGACGGAGGAAATCTTCACCACGGTCGAAACGGTTTTGACCAATCCCGGCCAAGGCGCGTTCGCCTTCATTAAAGTCTTCGAGAGCGTCATCGTTCCCGTCGAAGCGCGTCCGACTGTGACGAATTTGATCACAACCACTTCGACAACCAGCACGTTCTCGACTGCGGGGGCATACGAGTTCGTATCCACGGCGTTCGAGGCGGAGAGTGTGGAGGAATATCGGTTGTTCATGCGCGTCGTCGATGATGTCGCGGCTCGCACGCAACCCAAGGAGCCCGGCGCGCGGGGACTGGCCGCGGGTGAAAGCCCCGAAGAGTATCCGTTGCCACTCGAGCTCCTCGATGATCCGCTCCGTTTGTTCCGCGAGCGACATTTTCCCAACGGCCATTATCGCATCTACTTGGAGGAGATCCGCACAGGACGTATTCGTTTGATCCTGGACGTTCATATCTATGAAGGTCGTGTCGTGCCACCGAATTTCCGCGACGGCAGTACCGAGCGTCAACCGGGCAGCGGCGATCAATCCCAGGCGATTTCCGAGCCGACGTCCTCTCACATCGCCGCCGTGCTACCCCTTCACCAAGCTACTGCTCACGGGGATTCGCCGCAGCCACACGCAACCGCTCGCGGGAACAACAAGCCGGCCATCGGCGATGTACCAGTCGACACCTCCGACACCATGTTGAACCCGGCTGCGGCGTGGAGTGTGGCGGCGATCAGTGCCGGTTCGATCAGTGCCGGTTCGTGGCGAGCTCGCGTACGGCGCGCGTTGCAGACGGAAACGCGTTCGTTGAGCCCAGCGGCGCGACGCTTACGCAGTCGCGGTTGAGTTCAGCACATCGATCAATTGCCGTAGGCGTCCCAGATTGCGACGGTTGAAACGGAAAACCAATCGCGCTTTGTCGGCTAACTCGGGTTCGTCGCGTTCGGCCGGCAGAGCCGTGGTTTGCCGGAACTCACCATCCACCGCGATGCTGGCGAAAGTTTGCTGAATCGTGGCCAGTTGGTCGCTCGTCAACTCGTGATTCAGCCGCAGGACCAGTTCGTTGCGGACATACCGCATGCTGTGATACCGCCTGTAGAAGCCTAGTAGCTCGCGGACAGTCTCCTCGCAGGAATCGGTCAGCTTGTAGAGGCTCAGGTCCTCCGGCGAGATCATCCCACCGTCCAGCAAGTGCTCGTGAATGAATTGATTCAAGGCGGTCCAGTAGTTGCCGCCGGGCTGGTCGAGAAGAACCACGGGGACCATATCGTGCTTGCCGGTCTGCAACAGTGTCAACACTTCCATCGCCTCGTCGATCGTGCCGAAGCCGCCGGGCAGACAAACTACCGCATCGCACTCCTTCACGAACATCAACTTGCGTGTGAAGAAGTATTTCATGTGAACCAGTTTGGGATCGCCGATAATCGTTTCGTTGGCCGATTGCTCGAAGGGAAGCATGATATTCAAGCCCATCGAATGTGCCCGACCGGCCCCGCGGTGACCGGCTCCCATGATGCCGTCACCCGCGCCCGTAATCACCATCCAATCCGCCTCGGCCATAGCGCGTCCCAAGTCCACGGCTTGGCGATAGGCGGGGGCCTCGGGCAGGGTCCGCGCGGAGCCGAAGATCGTGACCTTGCGCCGATGGCGATAGGGGGCGAATACCTTGAAAGCGTAACGCAGCTCGCGCAAGGTCCGGCTGAGAATCTTCAAGTCACCGCGCGTCGAGCCGTCCTCGCGGAGCTTCTCGGCGTATTCCTTGATCGTACTGAGCAGATCCTCGGTACGCAGCTTGCCGGAAGCACCACCTTCCACGGGCTCGGCAGGCAGGGCAATATCGGGTGGAACCCCAGGAGTTAGGTTTTCGAATTCGCTCACAGTGCCATATCCTTCGCTTCGAAGCACCGGGGCAACCGCCCGTGCTGTTCCATGTTAAGTCCGTCCATTGTGAACGAAACCGCGCTGCTTCGACATGGGACGTTTTCCCACGCCAGCACATCAGGTAGGTCTGCGGGAAAGATCACCATGGTCGAGTCCTCCGCGCACAAAAAAACCCGGCTGAGGCCGGGTGGGGTTTGATTCGCGGTGCGCTCACGCTGACGGCCGACGATAGTGCTGGTAAGCCAGCAGGACTTCATACAAGTCCGACGAGATCGTCACCTCATCGTCCGCAAAGTCGCGTAACCACGTGCGTTCGCTACGGACGGCGTCCGCCAACAGGGGAAACACCTCACTAAGCGGTACGGTCACGTTTTCGCGTGCCGGAGTGCGATCATCCAGTGTCTCCGTGGCGTCGTCACTCGGTCCGTAGAAGATCCGCAGCCTTGCTTGACCCATTCGAGTTGACCCTTCCTTGAACTGTCTGGTTAGTGGACGGTGGTAACATGTCCCCCGGTTCTGCAACCTATGGCCATTGTCGGCACTCGTGGTGTTGTATCGGCAGTTCACCCTGTAACGGTTTGAATTATTCTGGCGAGAAATCCAAATTTCTTTTCCCGATTGGTTCATGCCATCCCAGGGTGCTAGCCGGACGGATGCTGGCAGAAGTGGCGATGCGGGCGTGTTGCCCGTCGCTGATCCTTGACAAGGGGACGCGGAAGCGCTAGATTGCCGAGCGGATAAGCACAAGGCACAACACTCTTTGCGTCGAATGGGTAGGCGGCCTGCCCCAGCCGAGTATGGCAAGCACACCGAGTATCGACCTAGATCACATCGCTAGCAGGCTCGGCTTTCCCGTCGAGCAAGTGGGACGAACGCTCGACCTGTTGGACCAAGGCAATACCGTCGCATTCGTCACGCGTTATCGCAAAGACCAGACGGGTGGCTTGGACGAGGAGCAGATTCGCCATGTGCAACGCGAGGCGACCCAATCCCGCCAGCTAGCGGAACGCAAGCAGTCGATCGTGAAGGTGATCGACGCCCAAGGAAAGCTCACCAACAGCTTGCGGAAGAAGATCGAGTCGGCGCGAACCGCGAAACAGCTCGAAGATCTCTACCTGCCCTACAAGCACAACAAGCAGACACACGCCATGCTCGCACGTCAGCGTGGCTTGGGGCCGCTGGCCGACGAAGTGCTGAGCACACTGAAATGTGATGTGACTGCCCGCGCCACGGCGTTTATCGCACTGGAGCAGGATTTGCCGACGGCGGCGGATGTGCTCGCGGGAGTCAAGTATTTGATCGCCGAGAACTTCAGCGAGCGTTTCGACGTCCGCGCGAAGCTGCGTGACATCCTGTTCCACACGGGCTACCTCGTAAGTTCGCGGATCGCGGCAGTGGACGAGACCGTGAGCGCGGCGACCGAAACCGACACGGAGGCGTCCGTGGCCGCGACCATCGCGGAGAATCCATCGCATGAAGCACCAACGAGCTCCGTGACGACGGACAAGGAAGAAGTCGCGGCCTCGGTCGCGAACCCCAAGATTTCGGTTCGGCAGCGGAAACGGAGCAAGCTAGAGAGTTCGCTGCGCGACTACTTTGAGTTTCGCGAGGCGCTCGGCAAAATTCGGCCTCACCGAGTGCTCGCGATTAATCGGGGGGAACGCGCGAAGATCCTGCGTGTGAAGATTGAAGGTGACAATGACGCTTTGCTCAAAACGGCCACGGAGTTGCTCGTACCGACCGATCATGTTAGCGGTGACTTTCTGCGCGAGTGCGTCCGCGGCGCATTGAATCGACTGATCGTCCCCAGCCTGGAACGCGAGCTGCGACGCGAATTGTCCGACACGGCGGAAGCCCATGCGGTGAGCGTCTTCGCACGAAACTTGCGGAAGCTGTTCTTGCAACGTCCCGTCAACGGGCGGCGCGTGCTGGCCGTCGATCCGGGTTTCAAGAGCGGCTGCAAGCTGGTCGCTTTGGACGAGTTTGGTCGCGTGCTGGAACACGCGAACATCTTTTTGATTGGCGGCGAGGAAAAACTCCGGCAAGCCCGAACCAGTTTGATCGACCTGGTCAACCGCCATCGCTTGTCGGTGATCGCCATCGGAAACGGTGCCGCTTGTCGCGAGGCGGAACTAATGGTCGCCGACGCGATCGGCAATGAGTTGCGGGGTCAAGGTGTCGAATATGTCATCGTGAACGAAGCGGGAGCCAGCGTCTATTCCACCAGCCTGGTCGGGCGTGAGGAGTTACCCGATTTCGACGCCATCTATCGCAGCGCCGTGTCGATCGGTCGGCGGCTGTTGGATCCGTTGTCGGAATTGGTGAAGATCAATCCGGCGAACATCGGCGTCGGCATGTACCAGCACGACGTCAAGGCCAAGCACTTGCGTGAGTCGCTAGACGCCGTGGTCGAATCGTGCGTGAACTTCGTCGGCGTGGATGTCAACACCGCTAGCCCGGCGTTGTTAAGTTACGTGTCGGGACTCAATCAATTGACCGCGCGGCGGCTGTACGAGTACCGGTTGGAACACGGTTCGTTTCGGACGCGCGAACAGTTCCGCGAAGTGCCCGGGATCGGTGCCGCGACCTTTGTGCAGGCGGCGGGATTCCTGAAAATCACCGACGGCGATAATCCGCTCGACGCCACGTGGATTCATCCGGAAAGCTACAACATCGCCGAGCGCGTGCTCGAAAGACTAGGAAGCAGTCTCGACGATCTATCGGGAGTGGTGTCGCACCCGCCGGAGGGCGCCAGTTCCCGCACCGCCCCCGCGGATGGCACCGCGGCAGCCACGTTGCCTCTCGCGCAGCGCGTCTCCGCCATCGATCTTGCCGCCATGGCCGCTGAACTTGGCATTGGCGAGTTATCGCTACGCGACATCCTCGAGTCGCTCGTCCGACCCGGCCGCGATCCGCGCGATGATCTTCCCGCGCCGACCTTTCGCTCGGGAATCATGAAGCTGGACGATATTGAACCGGGCATGGAGCTGGTTGGAACTGTCTTGAATGTGGTCGACTTTGGCGCCTTCGTCGATATCGGAATCTCGGATAGTTCGTTGGTGCATATCAGCCGCCTCGCGGATCGCTACATTCGCGATCCTCACGAAGTCGTCAGCATCGGCGATGTGCTTCCGGTCTGGGTTTTGAAGGTTGATCGGGAACGACGCCGTGTGTCGTTGACCGCCATCCCGCCGACGAAATCCGAGAGCAAGTCATCCTCTTCGACGCAGCCGGCGAAGTCGCAGCCCGCTAAAGGAATGCGTTCTCAGCGGACTTCTTCACCGCAGCCCAAGGCGGGGCCTCGTCCTCCCAAGTTCCGGCAGATGGCGAATCGAGAGAATGCCGCCAAGCCGACCGCGCAACCGATCACGCCGCGGATGGTAGAAGGCAAGGAGCCGATGCGCACATTCTCGGACTTGTTGCAGTATTATGAAGTCAAGAAGCATGATGACTCATCCCCGTCCCCGGAAGAATGAAGCGACACCATGGGTTTTGAAGAACGCCTGAACGAAGCCATTCAGCGTGGCCAACAACGCGGCAGCGCCAAGCAACGCGAGGCTGCCGCGCGGGCGTTCAGCGATGACGAATTGAAGCGGCTGCACAATCAGTATCGGTTGCAACTTTCGGAACAGATCGAGAAGTGCCTACAGCAG
>JBGTHH010000426.1:0-13749 GCA_041746275.1 Pirellulaceae bacterium
GTGTATCTCTCGGCGTGAGTGGAGCGGACTCGGTTGCCTGGGTGGCTAACGTTCGCAACTGATCGTTATTTCCCCGTGTCAAGTAGGGAAGCCCATCGTCCCACTCCCCCTTGAAGAAGCAGAGGTATCGCCCGACCACTAGATTCGCAACGGGATCATCTGGAAACTCCTTCAATGTCTCATCCGCCGCTTTGACGCGGTCGAATTCTGCGGCTCCCGTATCCAACCGTGCCGCCCACGTGTCAGTCGTTTCTCGCAGTTCTTGGTCAGTAGTGCCGCCAAGTTGCTTTGCGGTTTGGTTCAGCGTCATGGCGTCTTTATAGCGATCCGCACGGAAGGCCGCCTCGCGGATTACCCCGATGTGCTCCTGCAACGTCGCCAAGTCTTCGTCGGCGAGCTTGACTTTCGCCAGATCGACAACCAACCGAACTTGGTCGTCCAATAGATCAACTTCGAACGTCTCACCCAACGCGTCGATAGCTCGAAACGCTAACTCCACATCGCCCGCTTCAGCCGCCACATTCCGCGCTGCGCGAATTGTTACAAATCGATTAGCCGAGTCATCGATCGTTTCAAGGCCAACGTTTAATAGCTTTTCGGCAAACTCGGACTTCTCGTTGGGTTGCTTCGTCCGTGCATAGTCCTCGGCAAAAACTGAGCGGACAGTTGCCTCGGCCTCTCTGAGACGCAGCGAATTAAGGACCGCGACACGATTCGAGCGACGATGGCTGTCGTCCTCAGCGACTTTCATTGCGTCGAATTCGGCTACCCGGTTCGAGAGATCAATTCCGGGTTGGTGCATCGTCTTGCTGCGAGTTTCTTCTAAAGGTTCTGAAGTCTCCTCCGGCGGCTGCGATGGCTGCGGTCCCATAGGTTGTGGCGAGGAGCTCGCACTTGTTTCAGGGACGTTGTTTTGTCCGACCAGTGGTTCGTGCTTTCTAACTGAACTGGTGGACCTTTCCTTCACTCCTGCGCTAACGGTTGGCGCGCGTTTTTCGTTTGCACCGAAAACGTCAATCCCGAATCCGTACCACAGAACGGCATTACCGATCACAAGCCCTGCAATTCCGCCCAGAACGACTTTAATCAATTCTCTTGCAACGCTACGCGTGGATCGCCGCTGTCCTGATCCATTCGATGCAGAATTGGACATCGCCTTGTTCTCCTCCGGACTGGGAACCATGGGGATGGGAACCATGGGGATGGGAGCCATGGGGACAGCTAGCCATGTCAGTAGCTTATCGTCTGCTGCGAAGAGGATCAACGATCGAGAGTTGACGCGTGAGAAGATTCGACGTTCGATGTGGAGTAACACGAAGCGGTAACGAAGTGGCTAGGTGGCACTGTGGGTAGTTGCTCGGGGTGCCACTGGCTTTGCCAGTGCCTTACCTTCGATGGTCAACTTGGACTCCTCTTGCATGAAGACAAAGGCGAATAGCTGAAGGCCTTCCTGCTCACAGCATCGGTCGATGAGTCGATAATACGAGCCAGAAGTTCTCGCCACACATGATTCGTCAACAACGGTTTCGGACAAAGTGAACGAAACTGTCACATCGTGAAAGTGACCAACCCCAATAGTGTTGGTTCGTCTTTCGATAAGTTTGTTTCGGAGGCATCGTCGGTCGGCTACCCGAAGAGGAGCACTGGCGAAGCCAAGTGGCACACCCCGACATCCATTTGTCAGTGCCACCCAGCCGGCTTGTCGCCGCTTTCTCACTTTGTGGCTTAGCCACTTTCCAAACCTTTCCTGCTCTCCGGGCAAAAGGCGGCTGCGCCGCCAAGGAAAGCTGTGACAAGTCACAGCACTCCAAATGTCAACTTTCGTTTACCCCGTTCACCCTTCCCAAAGAAATCTGGTTGTCCCCGTTTACCCTTCCCGTTTACCCCCCCCGTGCGGATCAAAAACACCTCGCCTCGGCACCGACGTTGCCACTTCCACCATTGCAACGTAATATTGCGATAGCAATATCGACGCTTTCTAACGACTGAGTGCCGATGGGATTCGCGACGGCAGTTTGGGATCTGGACGACGATCCGAAAGGCAATGTTCAACACATCGCCGAACACGACGTCGCCAAAGAGGAAGTCGAGGAGGTGCTCAGGAATCCCTCGGGTATCGAATCGAGTCGGACTTCCGGTTTCCCGATTGCATTCGGCGAGACGAGCACCGGTCGATTGATTGCCGTGGTATTCGAACAGATCGATGAGGACACGGTTTACCCGATTACAGCATACGAGGTGGAACCATGAAACGAGTCACCCGCAATCGCCGCCTGAATCCAGCCGAAGCGGCCAAGTACGACGCCATACGCGAGAAGGTCGAGCAAGAGAAGCCGGACATCAACGTTCGCATCCGTCAGCGAATGGCTGACAAGCGAAAGGCCGAGGCGAGTCAGACCGGCAGCCAGACGCTGGGCCAACGGATTCGCGCTGTTCGAGAAGCCCGGGGCGCGTCGCAAGTCGTCGTCGCGGAAGCCGCTGGCATTTCGCAAGGCTATTTGTCGCAACTCGAACAGGACGAGCGAGAACCGTCGCTGTCCATCGCCGCCCGGCTCGCGCAGGCCCTGGGCATCTCGCTCGACAAATTGGCGTCGGGGGCAGCATGACCAAGCCAAGGATTCAAAGTGATCCCTCGTCCCGATCCGAGTGTCAGGCGCGCCCGGGTGGCCCTACTGCTCACTGCATCGGTCGATTTTACGAGACACAAGTTCTCGCCACACATGATTCGTCAACAACGGTTTCGGTCAAAGTGAACGAAAATGTCACATCTTGAAAGTGACCAGCCCGAAAGGTTGGATCGTCTTTCGATAAGTCGGTTTCGAGGGCATCATCGGCAGTCTACCCGAAGGGGAGCACTGGCGAAGCCAAGTGGCACACCCCGCATCCATTTGTCAGTGCCACCCAGCCGTGAAGTCGGCTTGGTTGAAGTGGTGCTCCCAAATAAAGCTGGCTGTCCCCAATCCTCGTCCCCGATCCTCCCCTCGTTCATCCCAAGAAGCTCGATAACCTCCTGGCGCCTTCCAAGTCTTCTCGCCTACTACAATTTCGTGTCGCGAACTCGATACGACGACAAACGCGGTTAAGCTGGTATTTTGCGGCTACCCGCGGCTATGATGGCGGGTGTGGCGGATCGGCTGTGATCGTTTGAGAATCTGTTCAACGAGGCGATGTGATGAGCGAACGCTTTATTCTCGCGTGCTTCGCATGGCTACTTATCGCGCACATAGCCGCCCAACTTTACGTGCCGTACTACAATCCAGTCGAGAAGACACATGTGTATTCGTGGATTTGGCGGCCTGTGAAGTACCCAGATCCATTCATGGAGAGCCTTTATCGCTCGGCCAAGGAATCACCGACAGATCCCGTAGTTTTGAAAGTAATCGAGAACTCGGTTATGCAAGATGCGTACGTCTCCCAAAAGCGTGCAGGGCGTAACGGATTGCTGCTGTCTGTTTTAGGAGTCGCGACTTACGGAATCTATTCTCTTTGTTGTATGTGCCTAAATAGCAGGCAGCCACCGGGACAAAAATATTAGGCTTGTGGGTTACTGAGCAACTCGCGGATCACTCGTCCCTCGCTGATGATCATGGGCCGACCGATCGGAGTCATCAGCTCTTGCTGGAAGTCGATACCCTGCGCGCGCAACAGCGTGGCATGCAAGTCGGCGATGTTGTGCGGGTCCTTGAGATCGGTCGTCTTGTCCTCCACGTCATCGCGCGGTTCCGGCGAGGTCTCGCCCACCACGCGACCACCGGCAATGCCGCCACCCGCCAAAGCCATCGTGAAACCGTGTGGCCAATGGTCACGACCGCCTGCGGGATTGATCCGCGGCGTGCGACCAAATTCGCCTCCGCAAACCACCGTAGTACGCGATAGCAACTCGCGCTCGTGCAGATAGCGAATCAACGCCGCGAAGGCCGGGTCCAAGATCTTGGCCTTGTCGCGGTGAAATTGATGATTGTTGGCGTGCGTATCCCAACCATTCAAAGTAACTTCGACACATCGCACACCAACCTCGACCAACCGTGCGGCCGCTAGACAGCCACGGCCAAACGCCGAATCACCAAACTCGGCGCGCAGACTTTCAGGAGTTTCCTTGACATCAAAAGCCTTCAATTGCTCGGACGACATCATCGTGAGCGCCGCTCGCGTGGAGATGCCTTGCAGCGTCTTACCCGCATCCAATTCACGCAGTCGACCACGAGCGAATTCCCGTTCGACCAACTCGAGATCCCGGATTCTTCGGTCGTAACGATCATCGGGGACGGGCCGAGCGATATCGGGAATGGGGCCTTGGGGATCGTCGATCTGGAAGGCATCGAACTGATCGCCGAGATATCCACCCCGCGCCGGCCACTCGCCACTCAAGATCGAGACATGTCGCGGAATCTCGACTTGATCCGGTTGTTGATGGCAGAGGATCGCGCCGATTGAGGGATGGACTAGCGTGGGATCGGGGCGGAAGCCCGTCTTGGTGTTGTAGGTCGCGCGCTCATGATCCCCTTCCTTGCTCGTCAGGCTGCGCACCAGCGAAACGTGATGCATTTGCTCGGCCAATAATTCGTAGCCCTCGGCCAACTGAATCCCTTCGACCGATGTCTTGATCGCCTTGGTGCCCGCCGCGATCTTGCTTCCGGGTTTGGGATCGAACGTCTCCAATTGGCTCGGCCCTCCGGCCAACCACAGCACGATGATCGAACGTGGACGATGTTCAGTCGCGTTGCGTTCGGCGGCGCGGCTGAGCGCTTCCGCGACGGGAGTCAGCCAACTCAGTCCGCTTAAGCCCGCGGCCTTCAGCAGTGTGCGACGGTGGAGGTGGCTGGCACAGCCACAAAGAGAGTTCGTCGCATCGTCCCCAGCTTGGATGTTCACGTTCCGCTCCTTTAAGACACGAGCTCGCGCATGACTTGACCGTCGCGATTGACCTCGATGGGACGACCATCGGGAGTCCGCAGGACATACTGCGGGTCGATCCCTAGTAGAGTATAGATGGTGGAGGCCAGATCGGCGGGAGTCGTCGGTCGATCCTGAGGACTTTCGCCCACCGCGTCGCTCGTCCCGATCACCTGACCGCCCGGAACGCCGCCACCCGCCACGACCGCGCTAAACACACGCGGCCAATGGTCACGTCCACCTTGCGTATTGAGCTTCGGCGTGCGGCCAAACTCGCCCATTACAACCACCAGTGTTTCCTGCAACAAACCTCGCTCGTCGAGATCCACGAGCAACGCGGATAGCGCCATGTCGAGCGAAGGGATCAAACCCACGGGGACTTGAGCGCCCGTATAGCCTTCTTTCAACTGGGTGTAGGCGTTCTGATGCGTGTCCCAACCTGGATTGTTCACGGTGACAAACGGCACGCCGCGCTCCACCAGCCGTCGGGCCAAGAGGCAACTTTGTCCAATGGTTTTGGGTCCATATCGCTGACGCACCGCGGGTGATTCACTGGCGAGGTCGAAGGCTCGCTTCGCCTCCTGTGAGGTGATTAACCGATAAGCTTGCTCGAAGGCGGCATCCGTAGGCACATCGCCCGACTCGAACCGCTCGTCGACTCCGCGCTGGAATCGATCAAAGGCCTGCAGATACGCTCGTCGGCGATCCAGCCGCAGTGGTGTTACGTCGGGATAAAAGTCGAGGTCACGAACTTGAAAGCCGGGCTTGGCGGGATCACCTCCAATCTCAAACGGACGCGTCGCATCGGGCAAGAAGCCGCCTCCCGACAACTGGCCGCCGCCAACGCGGAAGTTGGGGACGGCGATGTTCGCGGGGAGCACTTGAGCCCGCTGCTCCAGATGCGCGACCACCGCGCCAAAGCTGGGGTAGTCGACCACCGGGCTAGGCTTGTACCCGGTCAACAAATAGTGCGCGCCGAAGTTATGCTCACCCAAGGGGGAAGTCAGCGAACGCAGGATGGCCAATTTATCCGCCAGCTTCGCGGTCTGTGGCAGCAATTCGCTGATCTGGATGCCGGGAACGTTGGTGGCAATCGGCTGGAACGGACCACGTACTTCCGCCGGCGCGTCGGGTTTCAAATCGAACGTTTCCAGATGACTGGGGCCTCCGTCGAGCCAAATCAGGATACAGGACCGAGCTCGGGCCACAGGATCGCTCGCTCCCCATGCCGAATTGCGAACGTGGCTCAAGTCGGTCAATCCCAGACCTAGCGCCCCGAGTCCTCCCAGACGCACGAAGTCTCGTCGAGTCACCCCGTCACAGCGGGTAGGAAGCGTTCGTGATCGTTGCATCGGCACAACCCTTGATCCAAGTGAGGAGTTAAACCCGAGTACAAGCCGCTGGGTTTCATCACGTCGCCTTGTGGATGCCCTGTTCAATGATTCGTGAGAAACTCGCGGCTATTAAGCAAACTCCAGACAAAATCTTCCCACATCGCTGACTTTTCGGAAGTCGCATCACGCATCTCCGTTTGCCAATACTCGGCTTCCTCCGCGCGCGGAAAGCGTCCCAGTGCCAGCACATAGAACGCCTCGATCACCTGATCCGTCGGCGTGCCAGCATCGAGCAGTTTCCGCAAGCGACCTTGTTTGTCGATGATTCGTCGATTCAACAGAGGGCCGTTCATCAAGTGTAACTTCGCGGTCAGTCCGCTGGCGGTCGCGGTACGGTTCTCGCAGGAGCCAACGCGGTCACAGCGACCGAGGATTTCCAACGCGTCGGATTCAGGCGGCGTCACCAGCGAAATCGCACGCGTCCCCAACGGTTGCTGTCCGTAGGGCTCGGGGACTCCCGTGACATCCGCGATCGCATCCAGCAAGACCTCCGCTTCCAACGGCGTGGTCAATGCCTGGGAATAGAACTGATCGTCGAGGATCTGCGATTTCGGCGGCAGATTGCTACGAGCGTAAGTCTCTGAACTGACAATCCGGCGAATCGTCTGGCGAATCGAGTAACCATCCGCGATAAACTCCTCGGCGAGTCGTGCGAGCAAGGCGGAATGTGTGGCCGGATTCGTGGCGCGCAGATCGTCGGTCGGTTCGATCAATCCACGTCCTAACAATTCCTTCCAGAGGCGATTCACCATCGCACGCGCCAGATAGGGATTGTCCCGAGCCGTCAACCACTGAGCCAATTCGCGGCGTCCATCATCGGCATCGGCCAGGAAGCGAGTTCCGGGTATTCTCGCGACGGCGGCAACTCCGGTGGCAGGATGAATCACTTCGCCTCGGCCGAGCCAACGCACGTTCCGACCCGCTTCGACACGGGCGAAGATCGCAGCCAAGCCGTGGTAATCATCTTGCGTCCAGCGATCCAAGGGATGGTTGTGGCAGTTCGCGCAGCTCAACCGTACTCCCAGCAACAACTCACTGACATACTCGGCTTGAGCCCGTGCGTTGCCGCCGAACATCGCGTAAAAATTGGCGGGGCCGTAGCTTTGCGTATCCCCCTCGGCCAGCAATAACTCCCGCGCCATCGCGTCCCATGGCGTATCGGCCGCCACGTGCTGCCGGACCCAGTCGAAAAAGACCTGCGTCGCCGCCGAATCCGTGTGTCGAATCCGCAAGAGTTTGGCGAGTCGGTAGGTCCAGAACTCGACATACGCGTCGGACGCGAGCAGCTCTTCCACCACGCGCGTGAACTTGTGTGGGTCCGCATCGGCCACATACGCGCAGACAGCTTCCGAAGTCGGCAACCGGCCAGTCAAGTGCAACGTCAGGCGTCGCAGCAAGGTCGCATCATCCGCGCGCGGAGCCGGCCGCAGTCCCAGCACTTCCAACGACTGCAACACCTCATCATCAATCCCGTTCGCACGCGGCAACGAGCTCAGATCAATCTCGTCATCGGCCAGCGGAACGATGAACGGTATGGCCTGAACCTCGGACAGGAAACGGATCGTGACCACCTGTCGACCGCGTCGCAGCATCGAGACCCGTCCCAACTCATCGACTTGCAAGGCGGTTGGATCGGACGATTCATACACCGCCAAAGCGGTCACATCGCGTTCAGGCTCTGAATCGAACAGCGCGTGGACGCGCAATGACCACGTTTCGTTCAAGCGGAGTCGCGACGGGGGCGAAGTGACGTGGAAACGGACAAACTGCCGCTCGCGTAAACGCGGTGCGCCCTCGGCGATCCATTGTTCCAGCAAGCGCGCTTCGCTGCCCTCGAAGTCCCAGCGAGTTCCTCCTTCGTGAGCGACCTGTTCCGTTGGTTTGGCGATGACCAAACTCGCCGCCGGGTGTGCGAAGTTCACACGACGGCCTTCCCAACGGCGAACGATTTCATCGTAGTCCCAGGCGGGGTCGCCGCCGAACAGCGAGAGCTTCAAGCCGCCGCGCCCGGCAGCGGCACCGTGACACGCCGCGGCATTGCATCCCGCCTTGGTGAGCAACGGTACAACTTGAGTGTCGAAGTCGACGCCTGTCGACGACACCAGAGAAACCGCTAGTAGAATTGCATTCCAGCTCACCGCTTACCTCACGTGAGTCTCCATTCTTCCAGAAGGGACAAGCGGGTGCAACAAAGCGGTGCGTTCGAGAGGTCAGTTCTTGGGCAGGACTTCTGGCAAAAACATTGAGGGCAGAAAAATGAAATGAAGGGAGTGAATGGAGTAGGTGTGGGAAGAGTCGGGTGATTCCACTCTCACACCTGCCTTCCTCCTCTTATCTTTCTGCCCTCCATTTTTCTGCCCACTTGGTGAGAGTGGTGAAGGTAACCTGCTTCATGTTGATATTGACCCAGGCGATCGCCTGTAAGTCGACGTGTTCGAGCAAGCGGCGGGCATGGGTTTCAAAATCGTCCAGGGAGTGATCGAGCCCAGTGATCTTGAACGCGACACCCGGGGCGATCACACGCATGCGCTGCTGGCCCAGTTGGTGATTGTCTATAGCCACGGGAACATCCACTTCCACTTGCTGCGAACCACCGTCCGACATGCGCTGAGCCAACTCCGCCTTGTAAATCTTCTCGTCGAAGAAGCGACCGAGTTCGTTGTGGATCGCGAACACGTGCCGCATGACTTCGTAGGCGATGTCGCCAAATTCGGATTGATTTAGTCTCCGGAGCGGGATGCGCGTGGTGATAGGCATAATGTCTGGACGACGTAAGGAGGGCAGAAAGCTAAATGAAACATCTTATCTTTCTGCCCTCCATGTTTCTGCCAAGTTAAGGATACGGCGACCTACTCTTCGAACGCCGCGTCGAAGGCTCGGGCGCTGGGAGCGAAGTCGAGCTTCTTGACGAAGGCCGAAGCTTCACGAGCGCCGAACTCGCGGTCCATGCCCGAGTCTTCCCATTCGACGGACAAGGGGCCTTGATAGCCGATCTCATTCAATGCCCGAATGATCTCCTCGAAGTTGACGCCGCCACGACCGGGGCTGCGGAAGTCCCAACCCCGACGCGGGTCGCCAAAATTGAGGTGGCTGGCCAGAATACCACTGCGACCGTTCAGCGTCGTAATCGCATCCTTAACATGCACGTGATAAATCCGATTCGGAAACGCGCGGATGAATTCAACCGGATCGACACCTTGCCAATGCAAGTGACTCGGGTCGAAGTTAAAACCAAACTCCTCGCGGTTGTCGAGCGCATCCAAGGCGGCCTGGGCAGTGTGGATGTCGAACGCGATCTCCGTCGGATGAACTTCCAAGGCGAACTTGATTCCGCACTCGCCAAACACGTCGAGAATCGGATTGAACCGCTCGGCCAGCAAAGCAAAACCGGCGTCGATCATCCGCTGCGGCACCGGCGGAAACGAATAGTTCATGTGCCAAATGCTGGAGCCGGTAAAACCGTTCACCACGCCGACACCAAACCGCTGGGCGGCTCGGGCGGTATTCTTCATTTCCTCGATCGCTCGCTGGTTCACTCCTGCGGGATTGCCGTCGCCCCAAACGTAAGGCGGCACGATCTGCTTGTGACGCTCGTCGATCGGATCCAACACCGCTTGGCCCACCAAATGAGCGCTGATCGCATGGCATTGAAGTTCGTGGCGTTCCAGCAACTCGCGTTTGCGAGCACAGTAGCCGTCATCGGCCAAAGCCTTGTCGACTTCAAAGTGATCGCCCCAACAAGCCAGCTCGATCCCGTCGTAGCCGAACTCCTTGGTCTTGCGTGCCATCTCGTCCAGCGGTAAATCCGCCCATTGGCCGGTGAAGAGGGTAACCGGTCGAGCCATACCAAACTCCTTGCATCACGTTGCGAATTACGAATTAGTGGTCTCACGAACGGCTCCATTCTGCCGTTTCGCTTTCCCCTCCGCAAGCGGCACGCCAAGACAACGCAACTCGCTTAACCTCCCGACACTCCCACCTCGGCATGTTAGAATTGAAACCTAACTAGCCGTCTCGCCTCGGATCACTGAAATGCATCTTGTATCCCGCACACTCTCCGGACTATTGGCCCTCGCCGTGACGGTCTCGGCGCGCGCCGATGACATTGACTTCACGCGCGATATTCGGCCGATTCTCAGCGACAATTGCTACCACTGTCACGGACCGGATGAGCAGACACGCGAGGCGGATTTGCGGTTGGATACACAAACGGGGCTGTTTCGGGTGGAGAACGAAGTTGCGATCGTGGCACCGCATCGGCCAGAAGCCAGCGAGCTTGTGCGTCGAGTCACCAGCGCGGAGCCCGACGAGCGGATGCCTCCTCCGGATTCGCAACGGAGTTTGTCTCTGGAGCAGATCGATTTGCTGAAGCGCTGGGTCCAAGCGGGAGCGCCGTGGGCCGAGCATTGGTCGTTTCGGCCGATCGTCGCTCCGTCGATCCCGGAGGTTTCCGAAGTTGCCTTGCGGGAACTAGCTCCACCGGACTATCGACTTCACAATGCCATCGATGGGTTTGTGCTGGAGCGACTCCGTCAAGACAACTTGGCTCCCGCATCGCCCGCCGCGCGCGAACAGCTCCTGCGTCGAGTGACGCTCGACCTGACTGGTTTGCCACCGACGCTGGAAGCGATCGATGCCTTTCTCGCGGACGAATCCGCCGACGCTTACGAAACGGTAGTGGATCGACTTTTGGCCGCGCGGCAATACGGCGAGAACATGGCTTGGGATTGGCTCGACGCGGCGCGCTACGCCGACACCAACGGCTACCAAGGTGATCGCGAGCGCACGATGTGGCCGTGGCGTGACTGGATCGTGCAGGCGATGAACGAGAACCTGCGGTTCGACGACTTTACCGTGTGGCAGCTCGCTGGCGACCTGCTGCCCGAAGCGACGTTCGAGCAGAAACTGGCGACGGGCTTTTGCCGCAATCACATGATCAACGGCGAGGGCGGACGCATCGCGGAAGAGAATCGCATCGAATACATTTTCGATCAGCTTGAAACGGTGGGCACCGTCTGGATGGGACTCACGCTGCAATGCTGTCGTTGTCACGATCACAAATTCGATCCTTTGGCACAACGCGAATACTATCAACTATTCGCCTTCTTCAATCAGACTCCCGTGGACGGTGGCGGCGGCGATCCGCAAACGCCGCCCATCCTGGAAGCGCCTTCGGCTGAACAACGCGCGCGACTCGCGGAACTTGATTTATCAATTCAAGACTTGGCGACCAGCGTGAAGACAGCCGAAGAGTCGGTTCGGGAGTCGGCAGATGCTACGCCCATCCCGGATCAACTTCAGCAGGCGTTGCGACAAGAACCGGCTCGCCGAAGCGTCGCTCAGCTTCGCGAGTTGGAACAGCACTTCGCGAAATTGCATCCCGACTACACCACGCGATTGGGCTCGCTGCGCGAAGTGATCGAGCAGCGTGAGCAAATCGTCAAGTCGGCACCGCGCGTGATGATCATGCAAGAGATCACCGCGCCGCGGAAGACGTTTGTGCTCGACAAGGGGCTGTATAACCAACCGCTTCAGGAAGTCTCGGCCGAAATCCCCACGATCTTTCCCACGTTGCCAACTGATGCGCCGCGCAATCGGCTGACGTTGGCACGCATGTTGGTCGATCCTCAGCAACCGCTGGTCGCGCGAGTCACCGTTAATCGCTTTTGGCAACATTTCTTTGGTGTCGGCTTGGTGAAAACGACCGAAGACTTTGGCGAGCAGGGCGATTTGCCTTCGCACCCACAATTGCTGGACTGGCTGGCGGCGGAGTTCCTCCGGAGCGGCTGGGACGTCAAGCACATGCACAAGCTGATCGTGATGAGCGCGACCTACCGACAATCCGCTAAAGTGTCACCGCAGTTGTTGGAGTTTGATCCCGAGAACCGGCTGTTAGCTCGCGGTCCACGTTTCCGGATGCCGTCCTGGATGATTCGCGATCACGCCTTGGCCGCGAGCGGCTTGTTGGTGGATAAGATGGGTGGACCAGCCGTGAATCCGTATCAGCCCGCGGGGGTGTGGGCCGAGGCCACGTTTGGAAACAAGAAGTACGAACAGGGTCATGGCGACCAACTCTATCGTCGCAGTTTATACACCTACTGGCGGCGTATCGTCGGTCCCACCGTATTCTTCGACGCGGCGAAACGTCAGACTTGTTCGGTGAAGCCAGGGCGCACCAATACGCCATTGCACGCCTTGACGACGTTGAACGACATCACCTACGTCGAAGCTGCACGGGCTTTGGCTCAGCGCGTCCTCGAGCGGGACGATGCCAGCGTGGAGCAACGGCTGACAATGGCGTTCCGACTTGGCACTTCGCGGCGACCAACCGCGGAAGAGTTGGAGATCTTGCGGCGGCGCTGGGAACGCTTACAGCAACATTATGCCCAAGTGCCAGAAGAAGCCGCTCAGTTGTTGGCGATCGGCGAGTCGACTCGCAACGAGCAGCTCGACCTAATCGAACACGCCGCCTACACCGGCGTCTGCTCGCTGATCTTGAACTTGGACGAAGCACTTTGCAAATGAGAGTGATCGAATGCATCCGTTAGAAACGCACCATGCGGAATTGACTCGCCGACACCTGCTGGGACGCGGAGCCCTCGGGATCGGCACGGCGGCACTCGCCGCACTCTGGAATCGCGATGCATCTGGAGCGACGGCGACGGAAGCACAAGTCGGTGGACTTGCCGAACTCCCGCACTTCGCACCGCGGGCCAAACACGTGATCTATCTGTTTATGAATGGTGCTCCGACGCATGTCGATTTGTTCGATTACAAACCGGCGCTCCAGGCCATGCATGGTCAAGCCGTCCCCGAATCGTACTTCGCGGGCAAACGCTTCAGCACGATGACGGGTAACCCTTCGGGAAAGCTGATGCTGGCTCCGGTCGAACCGTTTCGTCAACACGGCGAGAGTGGTGCCTGGGTGAGTCGCTTCATGCCTCACACGGCGAATGTGGCCGACGATCTGTGCTTCATCAAGAGCATGCATACGGAAGCGGTGAATCATGCGCCCGCGATCACGTTCTTGTTGAGCGGTTCGGAAATGCCTGGCCGACCGACTCTCGGCGCGTGGATGACGTATGGTCTGGGAAGTGCCACGGACGAGCTCCCAGCCTTTACGGTCATGACGTCGATCAGCAAGGGGACCAGTTGCGGGCAGATTTTTTACGACTTTTATTGGGGAAGTGGCTTCCTGCCGTCGCGGTTCCAAGGCGTCAAATTTCGTGGCGGGGGCGACCCCGTGTTATATCTATCGAGCCCGGCCGGACTGAGTCGTGACGTGCGACGAGGCATTCTGGACGACTTGGCGGAATTGAACGAGCTGCAGTATCGAACATGGGGCGATCCCGAAATCGCCACTCGCATCGCGCAATACGAGATGGCTTACAAGATGCAAGCCAGCGTTCCCGAGTTAACCGACATCTCGCGCGAGCCGGCGCACATTTTGGAGATGTATGGT
>JBGTHH010000427.1:0-3201 GCA_041746275.1 Pirellulaceae bacterium
GGCAGCCCATCTCAAGACTGAACTTGAAAAGGCGTCGCCATCGGGAGAACGCCATTACGGGTTGTTCCGATCAGCCTGCCAGTCTGTGGGATCTGTGGAGAGATTCATGCACCTCTACAACATCTTGTTGATGCTATGCAACGACAAGCAGCGGGCCGTCAATGACTTCATCGTTTGCGAGGACCCTTCCGTCCCGCAATCGCAACACCCCCAGAACAACGCCGTAATGGAAACTGTCTACTCACGTCTGCGGAATGAAATGGCTCACCCCCGGCCTGGCGTCAACCTTGGCACCACTAAGGCAGAAATGGCAAATCGCATCGGAGGGCTGGTCGCACTTACAAAGCGAGGAATTGAAGTACATCCGTAACCGCAAGAGTACCGCAGCGACAGAACACAACATAGACAGGTTGGTGTCACGCGAGTTAGTCGTCAAACCAATCCTTCACCGGCACGCGGCCGGATGGGGAGATTAAATCAAAAAGGTCGCTCGTCTTACGGGTGAAGAAGTTTCAAGCACCGCCGTCAGCATTGAAGCTGAACTGCCTGCCGCACGAGCCGCGCGCCGATGTCACACGGGTTGCGGCATGGCCCCCGCCTCGATCTCGACCCGTGCAACGTCGTATCCGGCAGCCTTCACATTCTTGATGGCCGAATTAATCGCCGCTTCCAGCGAATCCGATTCACGATGGAAATCAATCGAGAATACTCCATTACAAGTTCCCGGCGTTCCATCATCACACCCGGCCTCAAATAGCTCGTCGGCGATTTTCTCTGTCAATTCTAACGGTCCCCTCAGAATCAACGTGAATTCATATTTCTTCATCGCATGTCACCTTTCCAAAGAGCGAATTAGGGCGAGTGCGGGCATCGGGCAACTGCCCGGCGAATGTCTTTCGCATGATCCTCGGCATCTCGCGGCGTCGAATAGACTGCCTTGGCACAACCGTCCCGGTCTCGCCGCGAACAATACAATCGCCCCCAAATGTGGGCTCGTGCTCCAGACTTTCGCAACATCCAGCCGCAACTCAAAGCATACTCGATTGCAGCACGGATGTGTTTGTTCGGGTGATCGGCCATCGGGCCTCCCTTCGCGACCCGGTTCAGCTAAATCATAACATCGCTCATACGGTTCGCGAAGAACGATCAGTTCGTGACGGATGAAGTGGTGCGCTGGCATCTTAGTGGTCAAGACGTTCGTCGGCGATTTTCTCTGTCCTTTGTGGCGGCGATCATCTGCGTCGAAACAGCACAGCAGCCCGGATGTATCCAACAGCATTACTCGGCGGTCAGGCCTTCCTGATAAGCGATGACGACCGAATCCAGCGAGACACCGGACTGCCCCGCCCGTAGCGCTCCGTGCTCATCCTCGAAGACATAGTTTTTGACTTGAATCACCATTACTGCCTCCCGTTCGACACACAGGCGTAAAGTAGTCGGTTACCGGCCTCAAGTATATCCTGTGTGAGACGGCTGGATACAAGCCCTTTGGAGTTGCCTATGTTATTCGGGAGGGAAACCGGGGACGGAAACCGGGGACACAGCATTGTGTTGGGGGTGAGGTCTCGAAGAATCATTGGAGTCAAGAATTTGGCAGGCACGCGGTTGCAATACAGGGAACAAGGTGCGAGATCGCTCGCCGACGGTGCGGAGCATGACCGACTTCTGTCGATCGGCAAATGGACTCACGGCCTCGAAGTTGCGTTCATGATTGTATTCGCCCAGTCGTATCCGGATGATACTGGCGGCAACGGTCTCCCGTCGGCTTCGTATAGTTTCAGTGTTTCTTCAACGATCTGGCAGAGTTCAGCAAACACCTCCTTCTCATCGTCACCGTGGCAACCTCCGTAGAACAGACCGGGACAGCTACCAACAAAACAGTTGTCTTCCTCCGACCATTCGACAAGCTTGACGTATTTCGCCGCAGCATTCATGACTTGGATTCCTCGATTGCCCTGCTTACCGCACGCTCCTGATATCTCTTTGCGTCGTCACTGGCCTTACCAGAAAGGGTAACGGGCTTCGCGACCCTGGGATGGACAACGTTTCGGTGGCGTCCCTTGCCACCGCGATCCACGAACTCCGCTGCCTCCCAATCAGCGATCCGTTCTCGAATCTTCCTCGGCACGAGCAGCTCGCCTGCTCCTGGCTCAGCGGTGACGGGTTCATTGTACCAGTCACCCTCCTTGAATCCCACCGGATAAATCAAAGGTGCCAGCCATCAGACCTGGCGAGGATAGTGAATTTAAGGCCGAACTCGCGCAAGGGAAAAGCGTGTTAGGTATTCGTCATTTTCCGCGTGATCTCGCGCAGGTGTTCGCCAAATTCGCGAGCACTCCACAGCGATCGGCCGACGCCCCAGTTCTTATCGCCCACCGTGGGATCGATGTCGGCGAAAATGAAGTCTTCGTGGTGTCGCCGACTGCGCACGATGATTTCGCCCGCGGGATCGACGATATAGCTGTCGCCGTAACCGACGCCGTCGTAGCCCGTGATGCACTCCTCTCGCCCCAGCGAGACGTTGTTGCCGCGAACGAAATAGATCGAATTCTCCACGGCTCGCGCGGTGTGATCTGCTCGAACCTTCATGAAGTGGCCGATCAGTCCCTCTTGGCGAATGTAATTGAAGTGCGGTGAGAAAATGACTTTGGCCCCCTGCAAGGCGAGCAAACGCGTGGGCTCGATGTAACCGCCATCCGAACAGATCACCACACCGAACGTCAGTCCCTTGTGTTCGAACACGGGAAACTCGCGACCTTGTTGATGAAACTTCATGTACGCCGAACACTTGCTGTAATGGCCGAGCAGATGGCCTTTGTGAACGACGACCGCTGTGTTGTACAGATCGTCACCGCGCAGCTCATTGAAGCCAACAATGAAGGCCGCCTCGAAACGCGAGGTCTGATCGAGCAACTGCATCATCTGCGGAGCATCCATCGGAAACGCTCCGCTTCGTGCCGCTTCCGCGGTGTTGGGATAACCCGTCAAGAAGCATTCGGGAAAGCAGACAATGTCGACTCGCTCTCGATCCGCTTGCTCCAGGCCGGCCACGACCTTACGCAAATTGCCCGCGAAATCCGCTAACTGCGAGTCTAATTGACAGTGACCGATGCGCATGATGCGGCTTCCTGTTAGAGCCTGTCCGAAAAGGGGTCTGACCCTTTGGAGGCGACTCGATTTCACTAGGTATTTGGCCGCGCC
>JBGTHH010000428.1:0-7590 GCA_041746275.1 Pirellulaceae bacterium
GGCGATGTACTCGAAGAACGACAGTCGACCGCCGGGCACCAAAAGCGATTCCAGCGTTCTCAAGATTTCGTCGACGACGGGGACGGAAAAATTGTTCAGCGGCAGGCCCGAGACAATCACATCGAACTTCCCATCGGGCGATAGATTTTCCAGTCGATCATGCACGATCTGTGTCCGGTCAGCCACGGCTCGAAAGGACTCCTCGCGTTCAAAGCGTCCGCGCAGGTGAGTGACGAAGCGCTCGTTGAGCTCGACCAGAGTCAACGAATCTTGGGGCGCGAGACGCCGCACCAGCGTTCGCGTAATAGCACCTGTCCCGGGACCGACCTCCAGGATTCGACGCGGCGGGGCGCTGGCCGACGAACTGACGTGACGCGTCAACTCACGAGCCGCCCAGGTACTGCTGGGCGCGATCGCGCCCGTGGTGTGAAAATTCTCTCGGAACTCCTGCCAAAATACCTTATAGCCGACGCTCATGGATGTCGTTTCGCTCGCCAATGGTTTCGGAAAGTCATGATTTTAGCAAAACCAACGGGTTATCTGTAGTCGTTTTGAAAAGTTGGATTTGACGCCACTCCCCCGGACGAGTCCCTGGCGAGTGCATGGTTCTGGGTAATTGAACACTGCTTATAATAGCGGGCCGTCGTGTCACGTGCCTCATTTCGCGAACTCTAGTGGGTGATCTGTTGGTCGAATCGTCATGTTGACACGCGATTTGGCGATCTGCGAGTTTCGCGAAGGCCGCGTCCTGCCTGACCGGTTGACGACGGTTCGCCACGCCCATTATCGCCGTTACGCCGAGCGGATGCTGGAGATCTATCAACAGGGAACGGGGCGCACACGGGAAGAGCTGCACCGCGAGGTGCATCATCTGTTCGCTCGCGAGACGGATTGCCCGATCCGGCGGATCGACGCCTTTTGCAAATTGCTGGATGATGTCGCGACGTACGACCGCGATCGTCGCGGCCAGGCTCGTGAACTACGACGCGAGGTTTTTCACCGCGCCGCCGCGTTGCATCCCTTGGTCCGCTCGGCCGATCGCTTGTTCGAACACGAGGAAGCTCGTGTCAAGGCTCAGATCGCCGCGGAATTGGGTCGCTCGTGGGCAGAGATCGATCAAGCCCTGTTCGCCGACGTGATGCAGTTTCATCGCTTGAAAAAGTTCAAGGGCTACACGGATGCGGTGGCTTTGTTGTCGCGCTACAACGTCGCGCAAGTTCAAGCGGTGTTATATGACGCCCTCTCGATGACAGTTTGGGCTAGTGAGGATTTGAAGACGATCTTGCGTTACGCCAAGCTCGCGCGCCTGATGCACACCATTAGTCGCCCACGGGAAGGGCAATATGTATTTCAGTTTGACGGTCCCGCTTCCGTCTTGCGGCAGACTCGTCGCTACGGAGTGGCGATGGCGCGGTTCCTGCCCGCGCTGTTGGCTTGCCGCGGGTGGCGCATGCATGCGGTGATTCAGTCATCGCGCGCTGGCTGGAGGAACGCCTTGGACCTGTCGCCGGCCGACGGACTTCGCAGCCATCTGCCCGAGCCGGAAGAATTCGATTCGCAAGTGGAACGGACGTTCGCGGAAAAGTGGGGCGACGCGCCGCGCGAGGGCTGGACGCTCTTGCGCGAAGCCGAAGTGCTGCACATTGGTCAGCACGTATTCGTCCCCGACTTCGCGTTTCGACATCACGATGGCCGCCAGGTGTTGCTAGAGATCGTGGGGTTTTGGACGCCAGAATATTTGGCACATAAACGTGACACGCTGGTCCGTTTTCGCGAGCATCCGATTCTGCTGGCCGTCGCCGAATCGGTTGCCAAGGCATCGTCCGAGATCCCCGACGATACCATTCGGTATAAGACAACGCTGCGCGTGAACGACGTGATGGAACGCCTCGCTTGCATCAATCGCTAAGAACGAGCGTGGACTCCTAACCGCGTTGCTCACTTATCGCTGCCAGCGTAGACCGGCGTATGCGGAGATCCCGGGAGTGGCGAAGCTATAAACCTCTTCGTAATCGCTGTCGGTCAGATTATCGACGCGGCCAAACAACTCCCACGCTTCGGTCAAGCGATACGTGCCGGAGAGATTCAGCGTGATGTAATCCGCCAGTTCAATGATGCCACCAAATTCGTCGAAGTCCTGACGATTGCTAACATAGAGCAGATACGCGTTGATGTTTGCCCGGTCATCCAGGCAACGATGCTGAATGTTCAGGCCGACTTTGTTGCGCGGCCGACGCAATAGTCGGCGTTGATTCAGCAGATCTTCCGTGTCCGTATAGGTGTAGGCCAGCGTGAGCGAGGTGTCGGCGGTCAGTTGCACGCTCGACGTCAACTCGACGCCCATCGCCTCGGCAAGTTGCACGTTTTCCAGGAATCCAATTCCATTGGGCGCGTTCGGATCAAACACGAACTGGATCAGGTCAGTGAAGTCGTTCCGAAAGTACGTCGCATCGAGCACTACATTGGAGTCGAACAGCGTCTGCCCGAACCCGATGTCCCACCCCTTGCTGAACTCGGGTCGCAGGTTCGGATTCCCCACAAAGCCAAAGCGTTGGCTGATCGCCGGAGCGCGGAAACCGCGACCGATGCTGCTATGAATGTTCGCTCCGGTTTCGTAAATATCGAAGACTTGCGTGAAACGATAGGTCTGGGCCGTCCCGGCCACGCTATGGTCGTCCCAACGCGTACCGATCGTGGTATAGCTGCGCTGGCCGATACGGAACTGATCCTGCACGAACACGCCCTTGAGATGCTGCGATTGACGTGCATTGTCGAACGGCGAGCCTTGTTCGTGAAGATAGTCCACACCCGCGGTTAGCGTATTGGTTTCGTGGAGCTGTAGATTCGCTTGATAATCGAGCTGGCTGTTTTGTCCGTCGAAGCGCGGCGTGCCAAAGAAGCCGGGATTGGTGTCAACCACTGCATGATCGGTATAACTGAAGCCGACCTTTTGTTCGACCAAGCCGTCCCACAGTAGGGATTGCAGTTGAATTCGATTGAAGAATTGATTGGTCTTTGTCTGGCGAATCAAGTCGTCGGCGAGGAATCCATCAATTTCGACATCCGCGTCGGTATAGCGGAACACATAATCGACGTTCAGCGTTTCGGTGGGCATCCAGCCATAACGTCCGGAGAACGAGGCATTGCGGTAGCCATCTTTCTCGATGCCGCCAAAGCGACGGCTGAGTGCCGAGAAGCCATCGCTCTGCAGATACGAGGCACCGAACGAGTAGTACCGCGTATCGTCACCGCCACTGGCGCTCACGCGCTCTTCGTGCGTGCCAAAGCTGCCGCCCATGGCACTGACCTGGCTTGACAGCGGCCCCTCACCGCGTTTGGTAATGATGTTGATCACGCCGCCAATCGCATCGGAACCGTAGACCAGACTTTGTGGGCCACGCACGACTTCGATCCGTTCGATGTTGTCGACCGTGAGGTTACCGAAATCGAAGCGCCGCGTGGGATCGGCGGGATTGTTCAACGGAATCCCATCGAGCAGCACTTTGGTGTGTTCCGAATTGGCACCGCGCATAAAGATCGAAGTCACACTGCCAGGATTTGCCTGCTGCACCACGTCCAGACCCGCGACCCCGCGTAACACGCCCAGCACCGACGACTGGCCGCTCCGTTGAATTTGTTCACTGGTCACGACTGTGACGGAGCTGCCGGTTTGGCTGCGCAGGGTCACGCCGCGCGAGGGTGTGACGACCGCGTCCTCGGGTATGGGATTCAGCGGAAAGGGCCCCGGGCGACCTGGAACAACGATATCGGGCAACGTGGGGAGCTGATCGTCCTCGACGGACGGCGCAGGAGGTGGATCAACGAGATTGTCGGGATCTTGAGACCAGAGGGTCGAAGTCGAGAGGCTGGCCAAAAGGCACAGCGCAGGCCAATACGAGGCGCGCATCGGTCACCATTCCTTCTACCGCGGAATCGGTTAAGTGAAGACGTCGGACCAGATATCCTGGCTCGGGGTCAACCTACTAGCCGGCCTTCCCAGTCGCATTCGACCAGTGGCCTCGTTGGCGTTCGTCACCCTTACAGTCGCGGGACGGCGGGAGCTTTGCACTCCACTTCCCTGGAATCCGATGTCGTTGTTGGACCGCCAACACGACTTGGCACACGCGTTCCAAGTCAAATCGGCGAAGCTTTACGTTGATATCGGGTCGTAGGGCTTGTATTGGTCATTCCATTGCCCAACCACCATATATCTTTCCTCATCTACCAAGACTATCTACACCGCGGAAATCTTCCGGTCTCTGTTCCGAACTCCCGCCTTCGCTTAAGCTCAATTCATGCGACAAATCTACCTCGACTACAACGCCACCACGCCGATCGCTCCGAGTGTGCAAGAGGCCATGTTGCCTTTCATAACGGAGCATTTCGGCAATCCATCGAGCAATCACGCGCTCGGTCGCGCTTGCCACGAAGCGATCCAAGATGCGCGGGACCGCGTGGCCGCGTTGCTCGGCGCGGATAGCGACGAGATCGTATTCACGGGAGGAGGGACCGAAAGCAACAATCTGGCGCTGAAGGGGATCATGATGTCCCGAGCCCCCGTGTTTGGCGGACATCTGGTGATTTCGGCTTTAGAGCATCCCGCGATCTCGGAACCGGCAAGGTATTTGGAGAAGCTGGGCTGTCGTGTGAGTGTCGTGGGCTGCAATCGTCAGGGCGTTGTGGAACCGGAAGCTGTGGCTGCTGTGCTGAAGCCCGATACGAAGCTCGTTAGCATCATGCATGCCAACAATGAAATTGGCACTATTCAGCCGTTGCGTGAAATCTCCGAGATCTGCCGTGCCCGGAACATCTTGGTTCACACCGACGCGGCTCAATCGGTGGGCAAGATTAGGACATTCGTCGAGGAACTCGGGGTCGACCTACTGACCATGGCCGGGCACAAGTTCTACGGACCCAAAGGCGTTGGGGCGCTCTACGTACGGCAAGGGGTGGCGCTGCAAGCACAGATCCACGGCGCGGCCCACGAGGGGGGATTGCGACCGGGGACTGAGAATACACCCTACATCGTCGCCTTGGGGCAAGCTTGTTACCTGGCCGCCAAGGCTCTCGACGACGCCAGCGACCGCATGGCCACCCTCCGAGATCGACTGGCCGCCCAACTTCAGACGGCGATTGGCGACGCGCTGACAATCAATGGTGCTCGTGCGCCGCGTTTGCCGAATACCCTGAGCGTCAATTTTCCCGACGTCCACGGCAGTGAGCTACTGGCTCGAATTCCCGAGCTGGCTGCCTCGACGGGTTCTGCCTGTCATTCCAGCCTCAGCAGCCTGCCGGCCACGCTGGCGGCCATCCGCTTGGACCCCCAACAGGCTCGTGGCACGGTGCGGCTCAGCCTGGGTTGGTATACGTCCGAAGAGGACGTGGATCGCGCCGCCGAGTTGCTGATCGGAGCTTGGGAAAGCCTCAGTCGCTGACGCCAGCCGTCCCGCTCACCGGCGCATCCCGCCCAGTCGGCACACTCGGATAGCGTTGGATGGCCGACTCCGTCATAATGCGGCTTGCGTAGGAATGACCACGAGTCATGTCTGTAACTCCCCCCAGGAGCCCGTTCGATGATTTCCTTATGGTTCCCAAGGCGGCCGCGACTGGCCGCGATTTCCCTGCTCACCGTCTGGCTGTCACTTGCCGGAGCCGCTTTGTCGGAAGACAAGGGATTGGAGGATCTCGACAAGGCCACCGACCTGCAATTGCAGGCTCAGAACTTGCAAGACCTCGATCAAGTCGTTCGGCTGTGCGAAAGTGCGATCGAGAAGGGACTCGACGCGGACAACACGGCCTTTGCCAAACAGCTCCTTGTCTCGTCCCTCTGGCAACATGCCTCGCAATTGGCGTCGGCAATCTTTGATCAACCGCGACCGCATGCTCAGTGGCGACAGGTACGCGAGATGATCATGTCGGACCTCGACAAATTGGTGATGCATAACGAGAACTTTGCCGAGGCTTATGTCTTGCGGACCAAGCTCCACGCGCTGCCCGGTGGCGATCGCGAGCAAGCTCGAAAGGCGATCGATACGGCTGTCAAGCTCTACGGCACCAGTGGCGAGAAGAAAGAACAGGCCAAGGCGATTTTGTTGCGCGCCGGGCTGCGCGAGAATGCCGAAGAGCGGATGGCGGATGTCAACGAAGCGATCCAAACCGATCCCAACAGTGTCGAAGCGCTGCAACTGCGAGCCGCCGTCCACGTCGAACAGGGCGAACTGGATAAGGCGATCGCCGATTTCGAGCTATTGCTGAAGCAGAACCCCGAGAACGTGGCGATTCATCAGGCCCTGGCCACCACCTACGCCGGCACAAAACAACTGGACAAGGCTTTGGAGTATCTGGGCAAGGCAATCGAGCTGGCTCCCGAGAATGCCTTGAACTTCGCCATGCGGGCCGAAATCTACGAAGCGCAGGAAAAGCATGACGAGGCTCTCGAGGATTTGGGCCAAGCGTTGAAGATTCAGCCCAATAATCCGGCGGCCCTCCTGGCCCGTGCCCGATTGCACTATTTCAAGGACAATCTCGAGGCGGCGCGGGCGGATATCGATCGGCTCCTCCAAGAACGCCCTGGCTTTGGGCAGGGCATCTTGATGCGCAGCATGATCGAAGCGGCAGGAGGCGATTTTCAAAAAGCCATTGCGGATCTGCAGACCATCCTGCGCGCCGATCCAACGAACGTCGAACTTCAGTTGCAGTTGGCCGCCTTCTATGTAGCCGACCAACGTCCTCGGAAAGCGATCCAGGTGCTCACCGGCGTGATCATCGCCGACGAAACGAATTGGCGAGCTCTGCGGACGCGTGCCGATGCGTTGCTGAGTGTCGGCAAGCACGCCGAAGCGATTACGGATTACAACAACGCCTTAAAGCTGCAACCCGACGATGACGGCATCCTCAACAATCTGGCTTGGGTGCTTGCGACCTCACCAAAAGACGAGGTGCGCGATGGCAAGCGGGCCATCGAGTTGGCCACCAAGGCGTGTGAAGTGACAAAGTACGAAAAGCCGCACATTCTCAGCACGTTGGCCGCAGCCTACGCCGAGACGGGGGATTTCGAGAAAGCCAAGGAATGGTCGAGTAAGTGCGTGGAAATGGGAGCCGACAAACTACCCGAACAGATCGAACAACTGAAGGACGAGTTGAAGCATTACGAGGAAGGCAAGCCCTTCCGCGAGCTGCAAGAGATCGAGGAAAAAATCGATCCTCCCGCTCGAGTCCTGGAAACATAAGCCGCGTGGCCGCATCTCCTATGAATCGCGACGATGCCTGGGCGTTGGTGTGTGAATACACCCACAGCGAGAGTTTGCGCCGACACATGCTCGCGGTCGAGTTCGCGATGCGTGCGTATGCCAAACTCCTAGGCGCGGATGAGCATCTATGGGGTCTGGTCGGCTTGCTGCACGATTTCGACTACGAACGTTGGCCCGATCCACCCGACCATCCGCTGCAAGGTGCCAAGATTCTGACTCAGCTTGGCTATCCCGATGAACTCATCTACGCGATCAAGTCGCACGCGGATTACCTAACCGATTGTCCGCGCGTCTCGGCTTTGGATAAGACGCTGTATGCGTGCGACGAGCTCGCCGGATT
>JBGTHH010000429.1:0-4211 GCA_041746275.1 Pirellulaceae bacterium
CCCGCCACCACAGCGGCGCTGGAGTTCTTGAGAAAATCACGGCGAGTTGCTTGGTCCGACATCGCAAACACTCCTGGAGGAGGGAAGGTGGGGCGGGGGAGCGGAGAGCTTATATTGTGAGCCCACATCATATCCACCAAACATCGTCTGCCGCAAGTTTATGCCGGGACTTTGTCTTGGTTGATGTGAGTTCTCGATTCGGAGAAGAAACGTCAGAACTCCTGATCTGGGAAGATCGAAGTTTTTGGGCCGAGGGCGGGTTTCTTGTTGTGGGAAAAGACGTTGCGCGATTTTTACGCGGGCCGGTAGCGTTCGATTCCCGGACGGGCTACTGATGACGCTAAAATGCTCTACGCTGCTTTGCCAGTGACCAGGGCTGGGCTGTCCTCAACCATTTTACCCACATTAACCAGAGATAGATCGTCGACCAAACGAATATTCGATGGCCCCCGGATTTCGTAAGTTACACCGCGCCAGATCACTTTCCGGCGAACCGTTGCCGCGACTGCTGCCCATACATGTACCCAGCCAGCCACGAGCATTGCAATCGGCAGTCGTATTAATTGGCGTGACCAAGCCGTTGATGCCGATTCGCCTTGCCCGCGAATGACGCGTCGCACGCAGAGGTCTAGGATCAGCCACAAGACGTTCGACACAGTCCCCAGCAACGTCGCACCAGCTACAAAGATCGCGGCGGCTTCTAGCGACCCCTGAAAGGCGCACACAACCGCGAGGAACACTGCGGCAGTCCATAATCCCACGCAGGTAACCGAGTAAATCAACAGCGCTGCCCACCACAATGGGACATACGTGCAGGTCCAAGTCATTTGCCGCCGAATAAAGTTGTAAGCGGAGCCGAGACTACATTCCTCTCGATTGGCCATAGTCACTGACGGAATATAACGAAGCTTCAGGTCTTGCGCCTTAACTGCGGTTCTCACGGGGCCATCGTCCACGATCGACCGAGTCCAGATGTCTCGCAACCCGCCGCGTCGAAAAACGTCGGAGCGGATTGCCAGTGAGCCCCCCCACGGAATCTCAAGGGTGTTCATCACGACAAGGCCCGGCGCGTTCCAAAGCTGTCGCACCAAAGAGCCGAAACATGCTGCCGTCGGCAGGAACCATCGATTGCCGAACGTCGCGCCAGTTCTGGAGTCTGCGAGTGGAGCCACGAGCTCGCGCAACCAAGTTGGATGACTCTCCAGATCAGCGTCTGCTAGCACTATCACTTCATGAGAGTCATTAAGCTCGTCCACCAACTGGACGAGCGAACTGCATTTCAAACTGCAAGTTGAACGTCGATAGTGCAGCGGAGAGACGTGTATATTTCTGGGCTTCAACTTTAAAATCGTGCTCTGCACGACATCCCATGCTGGATCGGATTTCGAATCGACACAGACGAAGAGCTCATAGTCAGGGTAGTCTTGGCACAGCAATCGACGCAAACAACTCGGTAAACTTGGATCAGCCCCGCGCAAACATAGCAGGACCGCCGCCTTGGGCAATTCGTTATCAGGTGTGACGTCGGCACTACGCCAATTCCGCATGACACGAAGAATTACAGCAGTCCAAAACGTGTTGTGAATGGCGATTCCAACGAAAATCCCCAAAAAGGCCAGAGATAGTTCGTACATACTAAACACCACGTTGTTTTGGAATCGCGAGGAAAACAGCCGAATCACAGTGTTTATCGGTCATACCGGTACGACTGTTTATTCCGAAATTACCGTTCCGGCAGAAAAAATGTAGTTTGGGGATGCTTGTGAAGGTGTTCTGCGCGATCGCCCAAGGTCGACGGACTGCTTCGACGAGCCGAGCGAATCGAAATGCGTACAAAATTACAGATTGTGGGCGGATCTCATCACGCCGAGCGACAGCAATGACAGCAACAGTCTCGATTGCTAATTTGCTCGTTCATTGCTATATCACATCTTGCTTCGCCGTCATGTACCAGGCTCTCACGTCAGCGGGCAATCGCCGCATTGACGCAGCAAAAGGAATCGCGCGATGGCAATGGACACAGCTTCGACTCCACCGTTTTACAAGCCAACGCGTCGGCGTCTTGGAATCGCCTGCTTTGTAGCAGCAGTTTGCGCCACTGGGTTGTTCGTTAAGTATGCGCGCGACCGTCTATCCGCACTTCCAGAACTGCGAACGGTGAAGATGCAGAATCGCGAGCTGCGCATAACGATCGGAACGACGGGTACGATTGAGCCTACCGAAGTGGTCGAAGTCGGAGCCCTAGTCTCAGGAACCATTGTCGGGTTTGGTAATGATCCTGCCACATCAACGAAGCCGATCGAAGTCGGAGTTCGCGTCGCCCAGGGGACCATTCTGGCACGACTTGACCGTCAGCTCTACGAAGTTGGACTGCGTAAGGCCCAAGCGTCGGAACGACTTAGTGCAGCCGAGGTCGGGCGGTTGGAAACGCAGCTCCAGCAGGCGAAACGCGAACTGGAGCGCGCTCAGCGCCTGCGTACTACGAATTCGGAGAGTGTCTTTGATAAAGTTGTCACAGCCCACGAATTGGCCCAGGCCGAACTTGCGATTGCCCAGGCTCGCCGTGAGCAAGCGCTGTCCGACGTTCAGGAAGCTGAGATCAATCTGGCCAGGACAGTCGTTGAATCTCCGATCGATGGCATCGTCATCGACAGGCGAGCGAGTCTTGGCCAGAACGTCCCCTCGGGTAAGTCGGGATTGTTTCTTCTAGCACATGACTTGGATCACATGCAGATTCGGGCGTCGGTGAGCGAAACGGACATTGGAAAAATACACCAAGGTCAACCTGTGTCTTTTACCGTCGACGCTCACCGAGACCAGGTTTTTCGTGGGCAAGTTTCTAAGGTCTTGCTGAATGCACATGTGCAGGGCAACTTCGTTACCTACGACGTGCTGATTGCGGTCGCTGGCACGACCGAAATGCTACTTCCCTACATGACGGCAGACGTGGAGTTCGAAATCGAAAAGCGACAAAACGCATGGCTGGTGCCTAACGAGTCGCTGCGATGGTGGCCGGGTGATGAGCTGATCGCTGACTCGACCGAGAGAATTGCGACCGCAGAAGGCGCAAAAGACGTCCCAGCACCGCAGGCGGGTGATGTAGCGTCCATCTGGGTTCCAGCCGGTGATGGGCGAGTTCGAAGCATTCGTGTGCAGGTTGGAATTGACGATGGAGTGCAGACCGAAGTGATCGGCGATGGCTTGCGGGAGGAAATGCCTGTTGTCGTCGGTGTCATTCGCGAAACGACGCTTGCTCGAATCATTCCTAGCGTCAAGACGCTTCGCTAGTTCAGGGGCTGAAAAGTGATCGAACTTCAAGACGTCTACAAGAGCTATCGCGTCGGTGATTTCGACCTACCAGTGTTGAAGGGAATCTCGCTGAAGATTGATTCGGGAGAGTATGTCGCACTGATGGGGGCGTCGGGATCTGGCAAGACGACGCTAATGAACGTACTCGGGAGCCTGGATGGTTCGACAAGCGGCGTGTATCGTCTGGCGGGGGTTGATGTATCGAGCCTCTCGGGCATGGAACTGGCAGAGTTTCGCAGTCGCCAGATCGGCTTTGTGTTTCAAAGTTTCAATCTCATGCCACGTACCACGGCGTTGGACAATGTCTTGCTCCCTACGCTTTACGCGTCGGACGGTCGCTCTCAGCGAGAGCGCTGCGAGTATGCAAAGCATCTATTGGAGACTCTAGGGCTGGCGGGGCGCATGGACCACACCCCAAATCAACTCTCTGGCGGCGAGCGACAACGCGTGGCCATTGCGCGGTCGTTAATCAATCGCCCCAGGCTGCTGCTCGCCGACGAACCAACTGGCAATCTTGATTCAGTTACCGGGCTTGAAATCCTCGACGTCTTTCGTCAGCTGAGGGACGAGCATCAGATCACTTTAGTAGTCGTCACGCACGACGCGGAGGTTGCGCGCCAGGCTGACCGTGTTGTTCACATGAAGGATGGCATGATCTCTCGTGATGCGATGAACTCCAACAGTGATACTCGCATGTCCGTAGAAAGTAAGCCTGCCCTAGCGGCCTCGACTCTTGACGCAACACGGGCGTTCCCTTTGGCGGCGACCGTCAACGCGATTGCTGTCGCGACGGCGGCGCTCCGACGTAATTTGCTGCGGACGACGCTGACGATGCTGGGAGTTATCATCGGTGTCGCTTCGGTCGTGTCGGTGATGGAACTAAGTAGCGGGGCATCGGCGGC
>JBGTHH010000430.1:0-5890 GCA_041746275.1 Pirellulaceae bacterium
CGCTACGAGCATCATCGGGGATCAACGCCACCGCGCGCATGCCGATAATCGATTCGACTTGCCGTAGCGGCAACTGTCCGCGTTGGCCCATACGGTTCATGACCAACTGAAATCGCTCGCGTGGAATTCCACCCGCGACCATCCGTTCGAGCGCGCGGAAGGCTCGGCGCACGGCAAGCACATCGGGACGCACGACCAAGGCCACGACATCCGATAATCGCATGGCCTCGATTTCACTCTCTGACAAGTGACCATCCAGGGCCAGAATGCTGTAGTCACGACAAACTCGCGTTAAGATCGCCGTCCGACGCACCGACCGCCGATCCAAATACTGGTTGTCCGCTTCCGGATCATTCGCCAACACGTGCAGACCGGTGGGATGCTCGGCGAAGCTGTTCTGCAATGTGGTCGTATCTAGCGTCCGCCAGCGACGACACACTTCGCCCGCAGAAAATGTGCTGTTGAGATCGAGCATCACGGCCAAGTCGCTCGATTCCTTGGAAAGTTCAATCAGCGCCACGCGACCCGGATGACGCCGCGCCAATGCCCCCGCCAAGTTGCTGGCGACCGTCGTCCCGCCGCTGCCTGGCGTCGGAGCGAAAACCGAAATCACCTTGCCGCGACGTCCCGTCAGCGCACCGGACATGAGCGAGCGTTCCAACGCGTCGTCCAGCGCTTCGCGGAGGTTGGCCGCGTCGAGCACCTCGGAAATGCCGATCTCCCGCAACCGACTCAACAAACGATCATCGCTGTGCGCCCCAATAGCCATGATCGGGGCGGTCGTCAGCGCTCGAACACCCTGGATCGCGTCCCACGAGCGATGTTCGGTTTGCTCAACGCCAACCAGGACTAAGTCCGCGTCGCCGTGACCCAGACGCGACGGCAACTCGTTCCAAGTCACGCAATCCTGCGCTCCGCACTCCAGTCCACTCCCCACCAGGATCTGACGCATTTCCCGCGAGTTGGCTTGAGGAGCGTGGGCAAAGATGACACGCATATTCGGTTCCCATTCAGTTGAAAGTAATTCGATCGCTAATTGACGAGGTAAGTCTTGGCCAGCCAGGGGTTACGCAACTGATTCGGACTGACCACCGCCGTGCTGGTCGAAAATAAACAAGGACTCAGGATCGCCGATAGGAACGTTCCCGATTCGTCGTGCGATACGGAACAAGCCACCAACTTGGCGGCCACGAATCCTACGATCCGCGTCGCGGGCCGGTCGTGTACCACGGTAATGTCCTGACCCAACAACCAGACGCGCGGGCGGCCCGCCAACGACTGGAGGGCATTGCGAAAGTCCGCGAAGGCATGTGACGAGGTATCGGCTAGTGCCAAGTCCAAGACATCGCTTTGACTACTAGATAACGCCAAAGTTTGATTCGGCAACGAGGCGAGATCCTGCAACGTGAGTCCTGACTGAATCTGGCGAGTCAACACAACCGTCGTGGGCATACTCAAATCGTTGATGACATCGTCATAGGCCGAACGCATCATGCAGAGCTTGGCGGTTCCTGTTTGTACCTGGGATTCGACGCGCACGACGATCGTGACCAGCGACGCAGCCTGTACCTGTGACGACCAGCTTGTCGCATCGATCACGATGGGCACGACCGGTGCCGCGACCAACGAGGACGGCGCGAATCCAATCACACGTTGATCCAGGATCGCTCGAGATTGGACATGCAACGCGGCGTCGCCCATTCCCAGGATGCGTCCCATCACGCGCCGCGCGGGATGACCGCGCTGTTCGCTCAACACGCCGTGAACGGTCAACGTGGGTTCGTTACCCGCGTAGGCGAACTCGACATCCTCCGCGGCTAACTGCAGCGGCTGGCCTCCGACCGTGTTGGCTGCCGCACACTGCCTAGCCTGTTGTTGACAACACTGCATCTGTCGTTGCGGGATCGACGTTCCGGCGGAATCAGCGTCCGCGAGCCCCACGGTTTGCAGATGGGCAGGCAACAAGTCACGATCCCACAGCTCGGCGACTCCGGCCAGCGCGGCCGCGTCGGCTGCGGCTCGGGCCTCGGTTTCATAGCTGTTCATCAGCGACACATCGACGCTGATCGCGACGAACGCGATCAGCACCGTCATGCCGGCCACCAGCCCCGCCAGCGTCACGCCGCGACGGGGTCGACCGAACCTGTTCGAGATCTTGTTGCTTGACCTGGCCATGGTTTTTGTAGATCATCGACGACCGACTAGCGGGACGAACGGGAACCAAACGCGGCGGGAGTCACCGGGCTGACGGAGGTGTCGAAGACCTGTACCTCGCGCGAACCGCGGCGATAGATCTCTGTGGCGAATGGCGGTTCCGGAGGTTCCACGCCCAACAAGCCCTCGAGCGTCATGGCTGGCGAGGGATTGTCCTTTGGTAGTGACGGAGGAAATGCGGCGGGTGACAATAACGCACCGTTCGACGCGGCGGCAGCCAAGTCGTTAGCCGTTGTTGTGGTTTCCGAAACACCGCGGGGAATCAACGTGATCTCCCCGCGACCTTCCACCGTCCGCAGGATGTTGGCCTGTCGTAATGTAACCGCTAGGGTCACGCGCGGCGGATTTTGCTTAACATCTTCTCGTCCGTTGCTGAGACGAATGTCCAAATTGTTATTGCGTCTCAGACTGGTCGATTGAGGCACCGCCAACGCCAGGACCTCCACTCCTTCGAACAACGTGACCGTCGCTTCCGGAATCTGCACGCGTGAATCGGCACGACCGGGCTGAGCTTCGGATCGGAACAGGACATCCACAAAGTTTCCCGGTCCGGTCATACCGCCGCGAACTTCGGGGATCTCCAAAGTTACGGCCCGATAACCCGGCTGTATGTTGGTCGTAATATCCGGACGACGACCATCCAAATACATGCCCGTCGTCTTGAACGGCTTGTTGCGCAACACGGGTTTCTCCAGGATACGGCCAATGATCTGCTCGGGGGAAAGCATGACTTCGCTGTCGGCCAAACCCTGTTCCGTCATTTGCTTGACGGACATCCGATGCAAGGCGATATCTCCGAGCACGACTTGCCGACCCGCAGGCAGGTCCGCAGCCGCCAGTGGTACAGTCATTTGGGGAGGTGCCGGGGGAGGCGCGGGAGGATCGGGCAACAATAACGCCCGCAACCCATAGGCCCCCAAAAGTCCCGAGAATATCGCGACCACGCCGATCGTCATGGTGCCACTTGAGAACGACATGTTCATTGCCTCCCTTGACGCGGTCGAGCCATGAACAAGCTCCCGCGTCGCGTTGCCGCCGTCGTGCCCTCCTCCCTGTTGGCACGAATCGATGAGTTGTTTATCTGGACCAAATACTTGTGGCCACGTTCCTCGCGGCTCAGGCACTTGGTTTGCTTGGTTATTCTTTTCGCATCGCCGTGGCGACATTCAGCTCCCGGCCGACCAGGCTAAAGCCGAGCGCAGCCAACAAGTTGGGAGCCGCTTCGGACATCTCGATACTTAACGTCACGCGACAGATTTCCCCCGACAGTCCACTGTCCTCACACACAATCTCGACGTGCTCGATCAACCGCTCGTCGATCAACACCTCTTGCACCGCCGCCGTCACCGCCGCGCGGCAATCACCCGGGCTGACGCTACAGACTCGCGCGCCCACGGCGCTGGCATGCTTCAATTGGTTGTAAGAGGAAATCAGCAAGCTGGCCTCGACCATACCAAACGCCATCACCATCACGACCGGCGTGACAATCAACATCTCGGCGCTCAGCAACGCCCCGACCCGCCGCCTGCCTCGGCGCGGAACCGCCATCCACCCAGTGAATTGCTTGATATATCGAGTCCGCAACACCGACTCGTTCCCTTCGAACTTCCACGAACTATTTCAAAAAGTACTCGGAAAAAAACAACACCAACCACGTGGCCAACGCGGCGGGCACTCCAAACGGCAGCAACCTGCGTCGCACCCGTTGCCGCTGTTGTTCCGCTTCGCTGCGCGCCTCGCGGCCCGGTTCGAGGTAACGCGACCGGGTCTGGATCAGACCCTTGTCGATAAAACCCCAAGCGAACACCGCGATGCTCCCCACGGCGATCAAGGCGGCACTCACCAAGAAGACTTGAAAGGTCAATGCGGCACCCAGCCAGGCACCCAGCGCCCCCATGAACTTGACATCACCGCCGCCACCGCCGCCGATGATCCACAACACGAACAGGATACCAAAGCCCGTGCCGAAGCCCGCCAAGGCGAACAACAGTTGCTGTCCCGCTCCCACCGCGCCGCCTTGCACCGCGCCGTAGATCAAGTGGAACAGTAACGCCGCGCCCAGCGCCGGCACTGTCAGCTTGTTCGGCAGCTTCTTCGTCCGCCAATCGCAGACCGCCGCGATCGCCGTGAAGGCCACCACACAAATCACCAGGATTACACGATCGGCTGTCATTAATGTCTCGCTACGGAGCGATCCCGCCTTCGTTACCTACAAATGTGGTCCCGACGGGCCCCACTTCTCCCGCATCCAATCCCAACAGAGCCGCGGCAAAATCCTCCATCTCCGAAACCAACGAGTCGCGGGTGGCGCTGATGCCGACCACCAGACCCAACGTCAACAGGCTGCCCAGCACGAGATACTCCGACGACAGCAAGCCGCCCGATTCATCACACCACAACTCTTGGAAAGGTCGTAACATCGAATTTTCCTCGGTCACTCGGGCGTCGCCGGGACACCGTAATAGATGTAGCTAGTGGGAAAGTCGTTGAAGGCATCGTTGGAACTGATCGTCTGACTGTCGTTATCGTCGACATCACAGAAGTCCCGCGCATCGACGAAGCCGCTGCCGACACCACTCATCGTCGTGGAATCGGGAATGTTGTAGCTCTGATCTAGGTTGGCAATGGCTTGCGAAAAATCGGCCCACTCGGTCACCGCACTGTCCCGATACGACTTCACCCCGACGATCAAGCCGATCACCAAGAGCGTAGCCAGCAACATCAATTCCGTGGTCAAGGCCGCGCCGGCTTCGTCGCGCCATAGAGCACGCAGTGTCACTTGCAAGTCGTCGATCATGAACCCTCTCCTGCTACGGCGGCGATGCAAACGTTCACGCACTTCGAACCCGATTCGCCAACGTCAACGTCATCGCTGGTGTCGCAAAAGTCGGGTGTATCCGTGAACGAAGAAGAGGCCGTGGTGAGGATGCCTCCGTCGCCCAGGTCAACGGTCATCGCAGAATACGTGTAGCTCTGATTCAGGTTCGCAAGCGCCTGTGCCATGTCGGCGAACTCGGTGACGGTCGAGTCGCGGAACGACTTCATGCCGACCAACAAGCCGATGGCCAACAGCGTGATGATCAACATCAGCTCGGCGCTGTTCACGCTGCCATGCTCGTCACGCAAGAGTTTCCGCCACATAGTCTGTTGCCTCTCCATGGATTAGCCGCCGATCAATATCGTGAGCTCTTCCAGTTTCGTCAGCAGTGCGCCCTGCACCGCGCGAATCCCCACCAACAAACCGATGGTAAGTAACGTGCCGATCAACAAGTACTCGGCGGCGATCAAACCACCCGACTCTTCACGCCAGAGCTCGCGTAGACCATCCATCATCGTTACTCCACGCACGTCATCCAAGGCAGATTGAAGACTGTGTCGCTCCAAAACGGAACACACCAATTTGGACAAGTTTAACTAGGGGAATTCCCCATCGCAATCATTTGGCGACAAAATTCGATAGATTTTGTGGCATCATGAAGAACGCGAGAAGAAGCGCACAGATGTCTTTACACTTGCATGACTTATCAGCCGATTTAGAGAGCTAACCTGCGGTTCCCGTGATCTTCGACAGAAACGCAAGCCAACGCGTGGCGGCTGATTTGCGATTTCTGAACGAAAGCATCTGCGAGCGGTGCGGCGCAAAGAAGAAGGCCGTGAGATCCAAGGATTCCACGGC
>JBGTHH010000431.1:0-4081 GCA_041746275.1 Pirellulaceae bacterium
CCTTGAGAAGTTTTAGTAAAGTCGCATGCGAATCACTGTTGGTCGATGGCCCTGGAAGCTTTACCCTTTGCCGAAGTTTCCGGCTAGGTGGTCGGAGGGAATCAAATACTTCGTCAAAGGATTGACGTCATGCAAGATTGGATTGAGATGGAACTGCAAAGCTCGGAATTGGGAGACGAACGGTTGGATGAACGGTTCAAGATTGTGCTGGATCGTGTCAGTCAGAAACCATCGGTCAGTATTCCCGCAGCTTGCAACGGCTGGAGTGAAACAATTGCCGCGTATCGGTTCTTTGACAATCCACGTGTCCAACCTGAGGATGTACTGGCACCGCATCATGACGCGACCTTGAATCGCATCGCAGAACAGGATGTCGTGCTGTTGGTGCAAGACACGACGGAAATTGATGTCACGCGGCCCGAAGAACAAATGGCGGGTGCCGGACCTCTCAATGATGAGTCGCGTGTCGGCTTTTATAATCATGCGATGTTGGCTGTGAGCACTCAACGAATTCCCTTGGGGGTCGTCGACGCCAACATCTGGGCGCGCGATGAGAAGACATTTCGAGAGAACCAAAAAGACAAGAAAGCCAAAAAGAGAAGACAAAGACTACAACCCATTGAAGACAAGGAAAGCTTCCGCTGGCTGCAAGGCTATCGGCTCGGTTGCGAAATCGCGGACCAGGTTCCCGATACGCAGGTTGTGGTTATTTCCGACAGCGAGGGGGACATCTTCGAATGTTTTACGGAGGCCCTCCCGCAAGCATGCGAGCGAAAGGCCCAGTGGATCGTGCGGGCCTGTCAAGACCGCAGCTTGTCGAGCGGGCACGAGCAGAAACTGTGGGAGCAAGTGAGTGCCAGCAACGTGATCGGCACGATGGAGGTAGCGGTCAGCAAAAACACACCCCGCTCCCACGACGACCGCAAACGGAATCAGCCGCGCAGCGCACGCACGGCGACGCTGACAATCCAAGCCACGCGCGTCACCTTGAGCGGACCTCGACGTCCCGGCGGGAAACTCCCGGACGTGACGGTGAACGCCTTGTTGGTGCGTGAAACGAGTGCGCCGCCAGAAGGCGAAGAGCCGATCGAATGGCTGTTGCTCACCAGCTTGCCGATCAAGTCGTTCAAGCAAGTTTGTTTAATCATCGATTATTACGGTTGCCGTTGGCAAATCGAAATCTATTTCCGAGTGTTGAAAAGTGGTTGCCGGGTCGAAGACCTGCAACTGGAAACCGCAGAGCGTTTTCGGCCGTGTTTGGCGTTGTACATGATTGTGGCGTGGCGGGTGATGTACGCGTTGATGATGGGACGTGAATGTCCAGACGCGTCTTGCGAGTTGATTTTCAGCGAAGACGAATGGAAAGCAGTGTACACGGTGGTGGAGCAATCGCCGCCGCCGAAAACGCCACCGACAATTGAAGAGATGGTCTATCTGATCGCCAGTTTAGGCGGACATCTTGGGCGCACTCACGATGGTCCGCCCGGCCCAAAAACGATGTGGATTGGCATGCAGCGCATGACGGACCTTGCATTGGCGTGGCGAACTTTTGGACCCACGACAATACCGAGAAAACAACGAAAGATTTGTGTATAACGATGAGGGCAGAGCCCGGGAACGAGGGTAATAGCACGCAAGTGTTGACCGCCGAAGTACTCCTGCGATGGATGGACGCTCACAGAATTGCTCAAGCGGTCGTGCTGGCCGTTGATCAACCCGGAAGCTTCGAGCTATCCGCTGACATCGGATTTCGTGTTGGCCCAGACCAAGCCGTTTCGCGATCGCTTGATTCCCTTCTGCTCGATCTTTGCCGCGTGTGGCGAGGCCGGTTTGCCGGTGTTGTTTCACTTGGACAACGAACGCAATACCGATAAGCCAGGTTTGCCGGGTCTGGAACGCGTGCTCCAGGGGAACCCGAAGACCAATTTCATTGGACACGGTCCCGGCTGGTGGGCTTCGATTTCGGGCGATGTGACGCAGGCCGATATCGGTGGCTATCCCAAAGGCCAGACCGCGCCATCCGGAGCGATCGACCGCCTTCGCACCCCTCGACGACTTGGTCGGCGCTTTCGGTTAAGCTGATCGCTGTGCAACTTTGCGCCGCAAAACCTCACAATCAGCTCCAAGCCAAATCGTTATGCCTGAACTTCGCCAAGACTTGCTCTCGGGACGCTGGGTCATCGTGGCCGAGAATCGTGCCGCGCGTCCCGATCAATTTGTAGGTTCTCAACAGGCGGGAGAGACCGCTGCCGAGCCATGTCCCTTCTGTCCCGGATGCGAGGGTTTGACTCCCGAGGCCACGGCGATTTACCCCGAGGAAGCCGATCCGCCCGCTTGGCATGTGCGTGTCGTGCCCAATAAATTTCCCGCTGTCGAGATGTCGGCTTCCGGGGATCGGGGCGAGGCCGCCACGGGAGTGCATGAAGTCATCATCGAGTCGCCGCGGCACGTCACCAGTCTCTCCGAGGTCAGCGAAGAGGAAGCGTATCTCTCCTTCCTGGCCTACCGCGACCGCTTGCGGCACTTCAGCAACGACCTGCGTCTGGCTTACGGTTTTGTTTTCAAGAACGTGGGGGCGGAAGGCGGAGCTTCCTTAGCCCATACCCACAGTCAACTCCTGGTGACTTCGCGGATCCCGCCAGAAATCCAGCTCGAATTAGCGCGGGCTGGCGAACATCGCCTGTTGCATGCTAGCTGTGCGTTTTGTGATCTGGTGGAAGGCGAATTCGACGGGGATCGGCATGTCGCGGCTACGGAACACTTTTTCGCCTTCTGTCCCTTTGCCGCGCGGTTTCCGTTCGAGATCTGGATTCTGCCGCGTCAACATAGCCAGTCGTATGAGGACACGGCGCACGCCGAGCTTCGCGAGTTGGCGGCGTTCATGCAAAACCTCATCCGTCGCTTGGAAGTCTGCCTCGATTCGCCAGCGTACAACTACTGGATTCGCAATGCTCCGTTTTCCCTATCCCGGCACGACGACTATCACTGGCGCATCGAGCTGACGCCGCGAATGACAAGATTGGCGGGCTTTGAGCTGGGGACCGGATGCTTTATAAATCCAGTAGGCCCCGAACAGGCGGCAGCGCGACTTCGCGAAGTAACCAGCTTGACTCGTTCTGTAACGTAAGCTGTTCCGAAAGAAAAGTCTGGATAAACCGCGCGGCTTGTACCGATAGATCGCTGATGTGGCCTGTTGCATCGCCGCACTCGACTTGGTCTTATAGCTAGCTCCGCCATCAACTTCCTCAAAGAGTTCGCAGCCGCTATGTCCCATCCCATCCGCTTTTGTTTGGTCCTGCACAACCACCAACCGATCGGCAATTTTGATGGTGTCTTCGAGCAGGCGTATCAGGACAGCTACCTCCCATTCTTGGATGTCTTTGAACCGTACCACGATCTCCGCATTTCGCTGCACACCAGCGGGCCGTTGATGGAGTGGTTGGACGAACACCACAGCGAGTACCTCGATCGCTTGGCGGCCTTGGTCGAGGCGGGACGCATCGAGATCATTGGCGGTTCGTTCTACGAAGCCATCCTGGCGATGATCCCGTCGCGTGATCGTATTGGCCAGATCAGCGACTACACGCGTTGGCTCGAGCAACGCCTGGGCGGAACCGTCCAAGGGATGTGGATTCCGGAACGCGTGTGGGAACAGCCCATGACCTCGGACATTGTCGAGGCCGGGATCAAGTACACGGTGCTCGACGACTTCCACTTTAAGAACGCCGGCGTGAACGACGAGAATTTGAACGGTTATTTCGTCACCGAAGACGATGGCCGTACCCTCAACGTCTTCCCTGGCAGCGAACGTCTGCGCTACTTGATTCCGTTTGGCGCGCCGCAGGAGACCATTGAGTACTTGCGCGGGATCGCCGAGCGGCATCCGGGCGCGGTCGTGACCTTTGGAGATGACGGCGAGAAGTTTGGAACGTGGCCGGATACGAAACGGCACGTGTATGACAACGGCTGGCTGCGGCAGTTTTTCGACGCCCTGACGGCCAATCGCGATTGGCTGCACGTCACGACACTGGCCGAAGCGATCGAAAACGTCCCGCCGGAGGGCAAGATCTATTTGCCCGAT
>JBGTHH010000432.1:0-2570 GCA_041746275.1 Pirellulaceae bacterium
GATGGTGACGGGCAAGGAATACGGCCGAATCGCCGAGGCGCATCCGAACTTGGTCGCGACGAAGAACTGTGGCGATTCGCTGTCGCATCTGCGCAGTCTCGTCGAGGACGCCCCGCAACTGCAACACTTCGTTTCGGAATCCGGGTACGTGTACGCCTCACTGTTCGGCGAGTGCGGGATTCTCGCGTCGCTGACGATGAACTGGCCCAAGCTCAAGGCCCTGTGGGAGGCCGGCCGCCGGCGAGATGTCGCCACCATGGTGTCGATCCAGCGTGAAGTCGATATCGTCATGAGAACGCTACGAGAAACGATCCCGGGCGACCGCATCGACGGCTCGTTCGACAAGTTGTTCGAGAAAATGTACGACCCCGACATGCCACTACGACTGTTGCCGCCGTATGTCGGCTCGACCGACGAAGAGTATCAAGCCTTCGTCAGCTTGCTTAAGCAGCGACTTCCCGAGTGGGTGCCCAACTCGCAAGGCGAGTGACCGTTGTGAACTTAATGCCCTTCGGACTGCTCCCATGTGCGGAAGCACCACGCGGATAAAGCTATCTTTCGTGACGCTCGGCATGACGTTCGGCGCGCATCGCCGGTGCCCCTTCTCGCCAAGCCATCGCTTCCAGGTTGTTCGGAGCCACTACCTGCGCCGGAATCCCGATCCAGGCCGGTATCGTGTTTACCGTGGCACAACCGGGCGCGATCGTCGCAACGCCAGCCAGCAAGATGATTCCCGCAACGGCTCTCATAGGTTTTCCACACATACCGATACCCAAGATGGTCCCTGCTTGAACTTATCGGCGGAAATTCCGGCACAATCCACAAAACTGTCATCGATCGAGCATCAGACGCTCGCGATTGGCAATGGCCGCCCCCATGGAAACCCTAAGAACCCACGCGGCTCCAGCCGGCTGATCGCTGCCGGTTGTCACCCGAAACACTCGCCACCCGAAACACCCGGCGTTCTGACGCGTTAGACCAATTCCGCGATCGCTTCGCCATCCGTCAGAATCGGCACGGGTCGTCCGCTGTTGTCGTAATAGTGCTGTTGCGTATCGATTCCGAAGCGGCGATAGATGGTTGCCAGCAAGCAATTGCTATCCATCGCTCGTTCGATCGGATGTTCGCCGCGAGGATTCGTCGCGCCGACGACTTGCCCCATCTTTAAGCCTCCACCAGCAAGAAAGACGCTCATGGCTTGCGACCAATGATCCCGCCCAGGACGCTTGGTCGGATCTTGATGTCGAACTTGGGGCGTGCGACCGAACTCGCCGCAGAAGATGAACAACACCTTATTGTCCAACCCTCGAGCGTGCAAATCCTCGATCAAAGCCGGAACCGCGATATCGAAGACGGGCATGCGCTCTCGATAGGCACGGAACGTGTGCGTATTGACCGAATGATCGTCCCAATTGTTGACTCGTCCCGCTTCTTTACTCAGCGGGAAGCTGGCCTGCAACTGCACGATACGTACACCCGCTTCGACCAGACGACGGGCGAGCAGTAATCCCTGTCCCCAACTCGAGCGTCCGTAACGATCGCGCACTTCGTCCGGCTCCTTCGCAATGTTAAACGCCTCGGCCGTGCGGGGGCTGGTGAGCATCGCGACCGCTCGTTCGTTGAACTTGTCCAGCGCCGACATCGTTCCCTTGCGATCGACTTCCCGGCGAAAGCGATCGAACGTGTGAAGTAGTTGCTGACGCGTCTCCAGTTCCTTCAAGGCGTCCTGGGTTACCGTCAAATCGCCAACGTTGAAGCCTTTGCTGTTTGGATCGCCTCGGAACATGAAGGGGCTGTTGGCCGCGCCGAGATAGGCTGGCCCACCCCCGTAGAATTTCGTATTCGCGACGGTCAGCGGAATGTCTCTCGCCGTGTGTTCCAGTTGATGTGCAACCACCGAGGCGAATTCGGGGTATTCTCCGTCGGCTGGATTGGCCGCGATCGGAGCGTAGCCAGACAAAAAACGATTAGTCCCGCCCGAGTGTTCATTGCGATTGTGATGCAGGCTGCGGATGATCGAGAACTTGTCGGCCATCTTGGCTAAATTCGGCAGCAGCTCACAGATTTCGACACCGGGCACATTCGTGTTGATCGGCCTAAAGTCGCCTCGATATTCCGCAGGTGCCTCGGGTTTGAGATCGAAGGTATCGAGCTGGCTGGGACCGCCATTCGCCCACATCAGAATTACCGAAAAGTCGCGATCCAGCTTCTCCCGTGACGCTTCGCTGGCCAGTAATCGGGGAAGCGTGGGGCAGATCCCGCTCGTGAGCGCCCCCATGCCCAAACCACCGATGGTCAGAAATGTGCGGCGGTCCAATGGACCAGGGCAGCGACGATGCTTCTGGAGAAATCGCATCACAGGCTCCTCAATGAATGTACATGAACTCTTTTGTGTTCATGAGCGCCCACAGCAGATTGCCGTAGGCTTTCTTTTTGTCTGGCTCGGACGTGATGTAGGCGATCGCGTCCTGGACTTCTTGCGGCGTCGGTTCACGAGAGAATGCCGCCAATGACAACTCGCGGAACTTCTCGCGATCATCTCGTTTATCAGTTGCCAGGGCGGCCGCCAA
>JBGTHH010000433.1:0-5744 GCA_041746275.1 Pirellulaceae bacterium
ACCCTTTGGGAGTGAGTCGCTTTAATTGTTTTTTGGCCACCCCCGAGAGGGTCAGACCCCATTTCGGATATGCTCACGAAGTTCACCACGATTTCTAGGGGTCAAAACTTTTGGCGTCCCGCCAGTGCGTCCGCCAAAATCTCTTTGTTGGTGTACTCCAAAATACTTCCCGTCGTGATTCCACGCGCTAATCGTGTCACATTCACGGGATATTCGGCTAGGAGGTTGGAGATATACAACGCCGTGCCATCACCCTCCACGGTCGGATTGGTCGCCATGATCACCTCCTGAAAACTCCCTGTGCGTACCCGCTCGACGAGCTGCTCGATGGTCAGTTGATCGGGACCGACTCCGTCCAAGGGCGCGATGCGACCCAGCAACACGTGGTACAAGCCGCGAAAGGCACCGGCTTGCTCCAAGGCCATCACGTCGCGTGGTTGTTCCACAATGCAAAGCTGCGTTTGATCCCGTTTGGGATCCTGGCAGATAGCACAGGTCTCGGCTTCCGACAGATTGAAACAGGTCTGGCAGTAATGCACTTTTTCACGGACATCGCGAATCGCGTCGGCCAGCCCCAAGGCTTCGGTCTTGTGAACGCGAAGCAGATGATACGCCAACCTTTCCGCGGACTTGCGCCCGATCCCCGGCAACTTGGAGAACTCGTCAATGACTCTTGCAACGGATTCCGTTAATTGCGCCATAATCCTTCACATTTCGAGGCACGAGCTCGGCCCAACCTAATCGGTGCCACCCGTGAACTGGGACAGCGCTTCACTCAGTCCCGGTAAATTCAGATTGCCTGTGACCGACTGCATCATCTCGACATGCAATTCCTTGGCCTTGGTCGTCGCTTGATTGACCGCCGCCGGAAGCAAATCCTCAATCATTTCGATGTCCGACCCGATCTGCGGATCGATCTTCACCTTCAAGATTTCCCCCAGTCCATTGGCTTCGACCTCCACCATCCCGGCACCCGCACTACCGACGACCCGTTTGGCCTTCAGTTGCGCCGTCATCTCCTGCATCTTTCCACCCATCTGCTGGGCCTGACGCACGAGCGAAGCCATGTTGCCTAATTCTTTGAACATCGAGAGCCTTCCGTCTGGGTTACGCTTCTGTGGGAGTTGGCTGTTCGCAATTATCGTTCATAGTCGCGATCATTGAGTTATTTCGGCGTCAAATAATTCAATGGCTTGTTTGACAAAGGGGTGCTTTTCGAGCTCTCGGCGACGTTGTTGGATCGTGGGCTTGGGTGCTTGGCGATGGGCTTTGCTGTCTTCTTCCTGGCGGATCTCAAAATCAACTCGCAGATTCTGGCCGGTGACTTGTTCGAGCGCTCGCTCGATGATCGCCTTTCGTTCGGGGCGGTCGCACGATTGCTTTTGAAGAGTATAGCTTGCCTTGAAGCTGGCGACCAGTCGGTTTGGCGCGGAAATTGCTACACGGTCACAGTATTTCGCATAGTCAGCCGTCATATCCTCAATTCGAGCAATAGCTTGCTGCCAGATCGCCAACACAGTTTCAGGGGTAACTTCGACCTTAGACACTTGGGTCGGCGGGGTAGGGGAGGGCTCGTCGGCTAATTTTTCAGTTTTTTTTTCCCCTGCGGCGGGAGAAACTGCCGGGGCAATCTGAGGTCGCGCGGGTGTCGGGCGTGCAGGTGAGGCGGCGACTCCGGATCGAAGTTGCGACACCAACTCGCCCAGGTCGTCCAAGCTGTCGAGTTGGCAGATGCGGACCAAAGCGATTTCCAAGAGCGTGCGTGTGTGGGTGATTTGCCGCATCCGCGTGATCGTCTGGTCAAGGATTTGCAGCACCGCCAATACGGTTTCAATCCCCATTTGGCGGCCGCTTTCGACCAAGCCGGGATAATCCGCCGAGGTCGTGTGCAACATGCTTTCCACGTCGCAGCCGACCAGCGCGGCCATCGTGTCACGAAAATGCCCGAGAATCTGTTCGGCCAATTGGCCGACGTCCACGCCTTCCGCGATCGCCGCGTCGACCTCCGCCAGAGCACCGGAGGCGCTGCGGTTGGTTAAGTGGCTGGCCAACGCGGTCAGCCGCCCGCTGCGGGCGGTCCCCAACATCGCATGGACATCATCGACGGTGATCCGCTCCTGACAAAACGAGAGCAATTGCTCCAGCAACGATTGGCTGTCGCGCATCGATCCCGCCGCTCGGCGAGCCAGCAACTGTAACGCTTCCGTTTCGGCCTCCAATCCCTCGGACGTCACGATGAATTGAAGCCGCTGGAGAATCGAGCTGGTCTCGACAGGCGGGAAGTCAAATCGCTGGCAACGCGACAAGACGGTGATCGGGATCTTTTCGGGATTCGTCGTACAGAAGAGGAACTTCACATGCTCGGGCGGTTCCTCCAGCGTCTTGAGCAACGCATTGAACGCCTGCGTCGTCACCATGTGGACTTCATCGATCAGATAGATCTTGAAGCGAGCTCGGCTGGGGCGAATGTTGACGTTCGCCCGCAACTGGCGAATGTGATCGACTCCGTTGTTGCTCGCGCCGTCAATCTCAAGCACATCGACATCGTCGCCTGCGGCAATGCTTTGGCAGATGTCACACACGCCGCAGGGGGTTGGCGTGGGTCCCGTCACGCAATTGAGCGCCTTGGCGAAGATCCGCGCGGCGGACGTTTTGCCGACACCGCGAGCACCGGTAAACAGATAGGCGTGTCCCACGCGATTCGTCGTGATCGCGTTGGCCAACGCTTGAGCGACTTGCCCCTGACCTACCAAGTCCTGAAAGGATTGCGGACGATAGCGCCGAGCGACAACTACGTATTCGCCAGCTTTGGTCATCGATGTGGCCCTCGGTCATTTTGGACGGGGTCACCAGTCACGGCGAATGATCCGGCGGGAAATGACGAAGGACCGGTGACGAAATCGAGCCCTGCCGCCAAGCGGCTCTCGCACAAGAGTACCCCGCTTAGGGCTGCTCCGATTAAGGCCTGACCCGGTTCACGGCTCCCCCTCGCGAGAGCCGCTTGACGGCAGCAGCTCACTTTTGGACGTCATGTAGTTGTACGCGCTACCCTCCCCGCAGTCAAAGGGTCGAGCAGGACAGACCAACCACGCCACCGTGCGAAAACTACTTCACCACACACTCTTCCTGCCGCGTCACCACGAACCCCATCTCCTCGATCATCTTGTAATCGGCGTCAGGGTCTTGGCCCTCAGTGGTGAGGTAGTCGCCCACAAACACCGAATTCGCGGGATACAATCCCAAGCACTGCATGCTGCCCAGATGAATCTCCCGACCACCCGCGATTCGCAGCTCACTCGACGGGTTAACAAAGCGGAACATCGCCAGCGTCTTCAAACAGTAGCGCGGGGTCAGTTCCTGTTGGGTGGCCAGCGGCGTGCCATCGATGGGAATCAAGAAGTTGATCGGAATCGACTCGACACCGATCTCGCGCAATTCCAACGCCATTCGCACCACGTCCATATCGCCCTCTCCGAGGCCGATGATGCCGCCCGAGCAGAGTTCGATCCCCGCCTCGCGAACCGCACGCAACGTGTCGATGCGGTCCTGGTAAGTATGGGTCGTACAAATCTCGGCGTAGTGCTCGGGGCTGGTGTTGACGTTGTGGTTCACGCGATCGACGCCACAGGCTTTTAGCCGGGCCGCATGTTCGGGTGTGAGCAACCCTAAACACGCGCAGACCTTCAAGTCGTATCGTTCCTTGATCTCCGGCACGAGGGCTTCCACCGCCGAGATCTCGCGTTCATTCGGTCCCCGCGCCGAAATGACCATGCAGTAGGTCTTGGCGTTGCGTTCGTATGCGATCCGGGCTCCCTCCAGGATCTTGTCCCGGCTGAGGAAGTTGTACTTGGGAATCTCGGCGTCGGAAATCTTGGATTGAGAACAGTAGGTGCAATCCTCGGGACACAGACCGCTTTTGGCATTCATCAGGAAATACAACTGCACCGTATTCTGAAAGTAATGATGCCGAATGCGATAGGCTGCCGACAGAATATCCAATAATTGTTCGTCGGGAGCCTGCAAGATGGCCAGGGCCTCGGGAGCGGTAAGGCGATAACCGTCCAGAACGCGTTGAGCGAGCTCGTGCCAAGCCGTCGTCGAGGCAACGGACTGCGGGAAAGAGGCTGAAATCATGCGAATCTCGTGAGGCAACAACTAGGTGACAGGGCTAGATAAATGAATCGGCCAGCCCTTAGGTGACTTGGCGAGCCGTCCAACTTAGCTCAGAATGATAACATCCTTCGGTCAAGCTCGTCGATGCCTGCCTGACCACCCTGCAACCCCCTGGGCCTTGGAACTACCGAGACAAGCCTGGGCCTCGGATCGAGACTCCACCGGAGAATGCAATTGGTTGCCAGTCGACACTTAGTCCGCGTGGGCGTGATGGGGAACGTGGGTCGCTTCGACGCCGTCGACGGCGTGCTCTATCCCCGCCGCACACGAGTCATCTGCCGCACGGCCCGCGGGTTGGAGATCGGCGAGGTTCTTTCGACAAGTGACGCGGATGGCCACGGAGCGGATGGACGACTGCTACGGCGGTTGACGGTCGAGGATGATTTGTTGCTGACGCGTCTCGAACGACACCGAGCTGAAGCGTTTCAGGCTTGCCAGGAATTGCTCACCGCGCGAGGTTTGTCGGCGGTGCTGCTGGATGTCGAGCATCTGTTCGACGGCCAATCGCTGTACTTCTATTTCCTAGGCGACGTCAGCCCCGAGGTCGAAGCCCTGACCCGTGAACTCGCCGAAGTGTATGAAACGAGCGTCCAGTTCCACAAGTTCGCCGAGACTCTCACGCAGGGCTGCGGTCCCGGTTGCGGCACGGAGGAAGCGGCAGGGCAGGGGTGCGCTACCGGCCAATGCACGTCATGTGCGGTGGCTCAGGCGTGTGGATCGCGTGGGGTTAGTGGCTGAGTTCAAATGCGTCAGCAGCCCCGCCACGAAAGCACGCAATTCGGTGGGGCATTGTCCTTGATGCAGCGTCTGGATCGCCTTGTTCAACCACAGACCGCGTGGTTCCCCACCAGATTCGAGCCACGCCTCCAAGCGTCCGCGCGGCGAGACGTGGATGCCGAGTCGTGTCAAATCTTCCAACAGTTCCTCCACCCAGATGCGCAATTCGTGCGGCAGCCACTCCAGCCGTTCGTAACGCAGCTTCTCCCAGTTCCCGGCCCCGTTACTGGCGACCGGTTGCGCCGCGGTGGTTGACAGCGCACCGCCACTACTCTTGATCTGATCTAAAAAGGATTCCACTTCGTTGGCGCTCGCCTTGAGTGATTTCGGATCAAACCAACCTTCCACGTGCGTGGCGAGTCGTTCGCGCGTGGCGAGCCAGGGTTGAGGTGGAGTCGATCCACTGGCGGCTTGCACGAGCTCGATAAGCTCTTTCTCGCTGCGCAACAGATCCAGTTCAACCACGCAGCAGACCGGGAGTCCACACTGCTTGACGACTTTGGTGACCAAGGCCACGTTGCGTGCTCCCATGGCCTCGATGAACTCGATGTTGGTAGTGGGAGCACCGCGCGTCGCCACGGTTTCATACACCACGCGGTCAGCACTCTCGGGCACCACCACCACTCCATCGCAAAACAACAATCGCAACGCATCTTGCGTCGCGAACAAGGGGAACCGCGCCAGCGTCTTGACGGTCTCGCGCGGTATGCCGCGAAATTTGGCCAGCGAGTCGACTCGCTCCATACGCACGATGGTCATATCCGCCGAGCCCTCGGCCAATCCCTCCAGCAGCG